>JAISMZ010000209.1 GCA_031276475.1 Coriobacteriales bacterium | reverse complement strand
GGCCCTGGCGAGAACGCCGGCGTAATCAGCGTGGGCGAGGGCTGGGCGGTGGCCTTTAAGATGGAATCGCACAACCACCCCAGCGCCATAGAGCCCTTTGAGGGTGCGGCAACCGGCGTGGGCGGTATTATCCGCGACATCTTTACCATGGGCGCGCGCCCCATTGCGGCCATGGACTCGCTGCGTTTTGGCAGCCTGAGCAAGCCGCGACAGCGCTATCTGTTTGACGGCGCGGTGGCCGGCATTGGTGCCTACGGCAACTGCCTGGGCGTTCCCACCGTGGGCGGCGAGGTCTTTTTTGAGGACGCCTACGAGGGCAACTGCCTGATTAACGCCTTTGCCCTGGGGCTGATGCGCGAGTCCCAACTGACCCGCGCCGTGGGCTCTGGCCCAGGCAACCTGGTGGTGCTGATAGGCTCTTCCACCGGCCGCGACGGGATCGGCGGAGCTAGTGTACTAGCTTCTCAGGAGTTTGACGAGGCCGCCGAGGACAAGCGTCCGGCCGTGCAGGTGGGCGACCCCTTTGAGGAGAAACTGCTGATAGAGGTCTGCCTGGAGCTGCTCCAGCGCGGCCGCTTTGTGGCCCTGGGCGACCTGGGCGCGGCCGGTCTGACCTCCAGCGCCTCAGAGATGGCCAGCCGCGGCGGTGTGGGCATCGAGATTGACGTGCGCAAGGTGCCACAGCGCGAAGAAGGCATGCAGCCCTTCGAGATCATGGTCTCGGAATCGCAGGAGCGGATGCTGGCGGTGGTCACACCGGCGGATTGGCCTGACGTTCAGCAGACCTGCGAGCGCTGGGGCGTGGCCTGCTCAAAGATCGGCACGATCACCGCCAGCGGCCGCTTTGTGGTGCGCGACTCATCCCTGCCCGCCGGTGCCGACGTGGTTGCCGACATGCCCGCCCGAACGCTCGCCGAGAACGCGCCGGAATACGCCCCCGCCTCCCAACGCCCCAGCTATCTGGACAAACTGCAGGGCTACGACCTCTCCTTCGTCTACGAGGCCGCCGCCGACCCGGCGCTGCTTGACTACTGCCTTGTGGAGCATCATGCCGGCAACACAGAGGGACGGTTCTTTTGTGTTCCTGGGAAAACCATTGCCTGTGATGAAACCTTGTTGCCAGGAACACAAAAGAACCGTCCCTCTGTGTTGCCGGCGCCCTTGCCCGCCGAGCCTGCGGCACCCTTCAACACCGCTCTGCTCGCTCTCCTGGCCAGCCCCAACATCTGCTCGCGGGCCTGGATCTGGCGTCAGTACGACCACCAGGTGGGCAACAACACCGTCGCCGGACCCGGCGGCGACGCGGCCGTTTTGCGCATTGGCGAGACCGGCCGCGGGGAGATGAGCAGGCGCGGCATCGCCATGTCCTGCGACGGTAACGGTCGCTACTGCTACCTCGACCCCTACCGCGGTGCCCAGATAGCCCTGGCCGAGGGGATGCGCAACCTGGCCTGCGTGGGTGCCGAGCCGGCGGCAATCACCGACTGCCTGAATTTTGGCAACCCCGAAAAACCCGAGGTCTTCTACACCTTTGAGCAGGTCGTGGGCGGGCTGGCCGACGCCTGCGAGCACTTTGGCATCCCGGTAATCAGCGGTAACGTCAGCTTTTACAACGAGAGCTTTGGCAACGCCATCTACCCCACGCCGGTAATCGGTATCGTTGGGGTTGTGGAGGATATCGCCCAGGTAACGGGCGCCGGCTTTAAAGAAGCCGGCGATGTGATCGTCTTGGTGGGGGAGAGCGCAGACGAGCTGGGTGCCAGCGAGTACCTGAAGGTCGCACATGGCCTGATAGCCGGTGCGCCGCCGGCTTTAGACCTGGAACTGGAGGGCGACGTTCAGGTCGCCGTGCGCACGGCGGTGCGCGCCGGACTGCTGAAGAGCGCCCACGATTGCTCCGAGGGCGGCATCGCCGTTGCCCTGGCCGAGTCCTGCATCCTTGGCAACGTTGGCGCCCAGCTGGAGTTGGACGACGATCTGCCCCCGGTAGCCTCGCTGTTCGCCGAGAGCCAAAGCCGCATCGTCGTGAGTTGCGCGCCGGCAGACAGCGACGCCCTGCTCAACATTTTAGCCGCCCATAACCTGCCCTGGAGCGTGCTTGGCGAGGTGGGAGGCGAGCGTCTGAGCATTGCCGGTAAGATAGATCTACCTTTGGAGACGGGCGCCACGGCCTACAACGACTCCCTGGAGCGACTGGTTTTGCAGGCGGACTGATGCGGGCGCGCGGGCTGTGTCAGGCGAGCGCACGGACGGTGTCAGCTCGGCTGCGGCAGGTGCTTTTGCAGCATTTTCAGCAGCTGCGTCATGTCCAGGGGCTTGCCGATGTGGTCGTTCATTCCTGCGGCCAGTGCCTTCTCAACATCTTCGCGAAAAACATTGGCGGTCATGGCGACAATCGGTATCGTACGAGCCTCGGGCGCGTCTGAGGCGCGAATTGCACGCGTCGCGTCATAGCCATCCATCACAGGCATCTGGACGTCCATCAAGATCAGATCGAAGCGCTTGGGCTGCGCCTGAAAAAGTTCCAGTGCCTCGCGGCCGTTGTCGGCGGGAATCAGCGTCATCTCCGTTGGTGTGAGCAGCGCCTCAACAACCTCGCGGTTGACCAGCACGTCTTCGACCAGGAGGACGGTGTAGGCCGAGAAGTCGGGGATGTTGGCCCCGCTGTTCGCGTCTGTGCCATCCGCCGCGTCGCCTGCAACAGCGCCGCCCGCCCTTGTGCCCGCAACGCTGCCACCTGTACCGCCGCCCCCCGCGCTCGCCGCCGTGCCCGCGCCCGCGCCTGCCGCCGCACCCCCCGCCGCCGCACCCCCCGCCGCCGTGCCCCCCGCCGCCGTGCCCGCGCCTGCCGCCGTGCCCGCGTTAGCGCCGCCGTCTCCCGTGCCGCGCCGCATCCTGGCGGTAAAGGAGAAGCTTGAGCCAACCCCCTCCTCGGAGTCCACACAGATGTTACCCCCCATAAGCTCAATGATGCTTTTTGACAGCGCCAGTCCCAGTCCGGTACCACCGTAGCTGCGCGTGGTATTGGCTTCGGCTTGGGTAAAGGCGTTAAACAGCTTGGCCTGCTGCTCGACGCTGATGCCAATACCGGTGTCGCGTATCTCAAAAAGAAGGGTGCAAACGCCGTCTATCTCGCTCAGCAGTTTGGCGGTAAGGGCGATGGAGCCGCCTTCCGGCGTAAACTTTACGGCGTTGGAAAGCAGATTAACGATGATTTGGGTAAGGCGCTGATCATCGCCATGAAGAGCCGTAGGGATCGCCTCGTCAACCGCAACCGTAAACTGCTGGTCGCGCTCCTCCACCTGCAAAGCGATAACATTGATAGCCTTGTTGAGCATCCTTTCAAAAACAAAATCGATCTCCGAGAGCTCCAGGCGGTTGGCAGCGATCTTGGACATATCGAGGATGTCGTTGATCACTCCCAGCAGGTGTTTTGAGGCGTCGTCTATCTTATCCAGGCAATAATCCTTCCTGTTTATGTCGGTGCTTTTTCTGGCGATTGTTGTCATGCCGATGATCGCATTCATAGGTGTGCGTATCTCGTGGCTCATGTTAGCCAGAAAGTCCGACTTGACGCGCTCGGCGTGTTCAGCGTCGTCGCGGGCCTGGACGAGGGCGGTGATGTCGGTGATGGTGACAATGAAGCTGTCAAGGCCGCCGTCGCGTGTGGTAAGTGCGATGATCGTGCCTGTGTAGACGCCGCCCTGATCGTTGTTAGTAAAATCGAGTCGTCGCTCCGGCAGTTCGGCAAAGCCCTCCTGAATGGCAATGGCCATCTGTTGCTGGATGATTTTGACGGCCTCGTCGTCACCGATTTCGTCAAATACCTTCTCCAGGGGTTTTCCGTGCATTTCGGTCTTGCTGCGGCCAGTCATGTCGTAATAGGAATGGGAACAGTGGGTGATGTGCTGCTGATTGTCCAACAGAAAGATCAGGTTACGTGAGTGCTGCATGATCATCGCCAGCTGGTTGTTGCTGCGAACGTCTGCGTCGCTTAATAAGCCGCTGTCGGCGTGAGCGTTTTGAGTATCAGGCATGTTGCAAAA
Source organism: Coriobacteriales bacterium (assembly GCA_031276475.1). Lineage (GTDB taxonomy): Bacteria > Actinomycetota > Coriobacteriia > Coriobacteriales > UBA8131 > JAISMZ01. The sequence goes on along the minus strand of JAISMZ010000209.1, from coordinate 9,880 downwards.
TCACTGCTCCTACGCGTCGTGCAAATGCGCCCTGAGGGCCGTCTGATTGTTCTTCCCACCCAGCGGGTATTCATGATACCGCAAATCCGTGACAAATACCAAACAAAAGCTTCTCACCTCCGCGGAACTCAGGTGTTGCGCTCTTTTGAGTTCGACACCTCCCCAGGGGATCTCCCGCGAGGATCCCGGGGGAGTACGTCCTCAGCGTCGGTCGCGACGGGATGGTGCCGCGTCCTTCCGTGCAGCTCCTGTGCTATGATTCTCTTTCGCGAAAAAAGTGGAGAATGGAGAACCATGACTCGGTTTGACCTGAAGATCACCAAGAGCGAGCGCGCGGACGGCAAGGTGCAGTTAAACGTTGTCGTGCCCGGCAAAGTGACCGGTAACATCATCAAAAGTGGTACGGTAGCGCTGGCGATGCAAAACCGCATCGATCTGCGCGAGATGGCCGAGGCGGAGATCATCCCGACGGTTATCGAGAAGGTTGGCGAGCCCCAGTATCGAGCCTTTCTCGACCACTACGCGGCGGCCTCGCTGGCGCCGTTTGCGGTGCAGGAAAAGGGTCTTGAGATCGTCATGGAACCGCAGACTGAGACCACCGACGAGATAGAAGAGGGGCGCGACTTTCGCTTTATTGCGGTGGTTACGCCCAAACCGCGCTTTGAACTGGAATCCTACGAGCCGGTGAGCGTCAAATTGCCGCAGCCGCAGGTCACCGATGCCGAGGTGGATGCTCAGCTTTACGCGCTGGCGGAAAACTTTGCCCGCACCGAGCCGGATGAGGGCGCTGTTGTGGAGGATGGCCGCGAGATCACCATTGCCATCGAGACCACGGAGGTCGCCAGTGGCGAGCCGCAGCGTAACCTCACCGCGCCCAAGCGCGTCTACCAGGTGGGCGACGGCTTTTTACCCGCGGGATTTGACGATGCCATTCGCGGCATGGTGCCGGGCGAGAGCCGCAGCTTTGAGTGGGAGCTACCGGGGATTGGCGAGATGGAGGCGATGCCGGTCTCATCCACAGTGACCCTGACGCAGGTTAACAAGAAGGTTGTGCCGGCCGTCACCGACGCCTGGGTGGCCGCGACCATCCCCAACGCCAATACCGTCGAGGAGCTTAAGGCGCGGATTCGCCAGGAAGGCGAGGAGTATAAGCAAAAGGAGCTGGAGAACCAGAAGTTCTTTGCCACCGCCTCGGAGCTGGCGACGCGTTTTAAGGGTTTTATCCCCGATGAGATATATGAGTACACACGAGCTAACATGCTGCAGGGCATTCAGGCTTCGCTGCAACAACAGGGCATGGACCTAAAGACGTATCTGCAGCAGCAGGGGATGGACGAGCAACAATTCTCGATGCAGGTGATGTTGCAGGTGCGTGAGTCGTTGCGTCAGGGCTTTGCCCTGGATGCTCTGGCTCGCCACCTTAAGCTGACCGTCACCGACGACGACTACAACGACGCCTTGAGCCGCATTGCTCCCGGCAACGAGGAGCAGGCTCGCGAGCAATACGAAAGCAACGGTCGCGCCTATCTGATTACCGAGGCGGCCCTGCGCACTAAGGCCAATAAGTGGCTGGTAGAGACCGCGACCTTTGAGTTTGTTGGCTAAATGAAAGCGATAATTCCTGCCGCCGGTCTGGGCACCCGTTTTCTGCCGGCCACCAAGGCCACGCCCAAGGAGATGCTGCCGGTGCTCAACAAGCCGGCCATCCAATACGTTGTTGAGGAAGCCCTGACCGCCGCCGACGAAGTGCTGATCATCACCAACAGCGACAAGCCCTCCATAGCCGCACACTTCTCGCCGGCGCGGGAGCTGGCAGAGTTTCTTGTCAAGAAGGAAAAGCCGTCTCTGGCCGCCGCCGTCGTGGCGGCCGGGAGCCTGCCTGTGAGTTTTGTTGAGCAGACCGAGCCGCGCGGCCTGGGACATGCCGTGCTCTGCGCTGCCGAGGCGGTGGCAACGGGGATGGGCGCGGGTGGCTCTGCGGATGTTGCCCCCGATCCCTTCTTCGTTTTGCTCGGCGATGTTTTGGTACCGGGCAACGACGTGCTCGTGCGGATGGCGGAAGTCAGCAAGGCGCACGATGGAGCTAGTGTAATAGCAGTTTTTCGCGTGCCGCATGAACAGGTGTCGCGCTTTGGGGTGATTGATGGCACGCCGGCAGAGGGCGGGGTGGTCTTGGCGGGTGCTCCCGGCACGGAAGTCTCCGTCCCCGCCGTTTGGAAGATAAACGCTCTGGTGGAAAAACCCTCTGTGGACGAGGCGCCCAGCAATCTGGCGATCTTTGGGCGCTACCTGCTCTCACCTGCCGTGATGGAGATCCTGGCGCACACCGAGCCGGGCGCTGGCGGCGAGATACAGCTGACCGACGCTCTGTCGGAGCTGTTGCAAAGCGAAGAGATCTTTGCGATAGAGGTAGACGCAGATGCCGGTTTTGATACGGGAACCATCGCCAGCTGGCTCGAGACGAACATCCGTCTGGCCCTCAGCGACCCTGAGCTGGCGGCCGTCGTCCGCAAATCGGTTGGTCAGGGAGGCGCCGATTAATCGGTGCCTCCCTGGGGGTGCCTGCACGTCACCTCTCCCGGCTCCTGTTAGTCCTCGGCCAGCCTCTGCTTTAGTTCCACGGCCTTTGTATAAAAGCGCTCGTCGCCAACTCCGAGTATCTGCGTGGCCAGGATGGCGGCGTTTTTCGCGCCGTTTATCGCCACGGTGGCAACGGGTACCCCGGTGGGCATCTGCACCATGCTCAGCAACGAGTCCAAGCCGCCGAGGTCGTTGGTTCGCATCGGCACGGCGATCACCGGCAAAGCGGTGTAGGCCGCAACGACGCCAGCCAGATGCGCGGCCTTGCCGGCAGCGGCGATGATCACCTTCAGGCCCCGCGACGCGGCTGACTGCGCCCATTCGTGTACAACATCCGGGCGACGATGAGCGCTGGCGACTATTCGCTCAGAGGGCACGTTCAGTTCCGCCAGCTGCTGCTCGCAGGCGGCCATGACCTCAAGGTCGCTCGTTGAGCCCACAATGATACCTACCAATGGCTGCGCCATTGCTGCCTCCAAAATACGCAGGGTCAGTTGTCAGAGTTGTAGTATAAGCCTTCTCGTCTGCCTGATGCGCGCCACGGGCGGCCGCAGGGTGCGCGGCGCGCGGGACGCCGGAGACGCCGCAGGCTGCCGGAGATGCCGCGGGCCGCTGCGGGACGGTGCAGGGCGCGCGGCGCGCGGGATGCCGCGTGCTGCCACAGGGCGCGGGCTGCCAACGCCGCCGCGTCAGGCAGGCTACCCGCAGAAAATGCTGCGTCCTGCTCCACAACACGTTGGGCGCAGTTGCCGTATAATTGGCGATAGCACTATGACAACCCGTAAGACGACCCCAGAGGCTATCGGCGAGACAGGCACATGACCCTTGTAATCAGCGTTATCTTCACGATCATCCTGGTGCTCATCAACGGCTATTTCTCGATGAGCGAATTGGCCTTGGTTTCGGCCCGGCGCGCACAGCTCCAACAGATTATTGAGGAGGGCAGCGCCGAAGCCGGCCGCAAGGCGCAAAAGGCCATTGAGCTGGCTCAGAATTCCGACCGCCTGCTGGCGACTATCCAGGTGGCCATCACGCTGGTTGGCTTTGGTGCCTCGGCGGTGGCTGCGGCGTCGTTTTCGGAACCGATCGTCACCTGGCTGAACGGCTTTGGTGTTGGCTGGCTGACCGTCATCGCCGGGCCGCTTTCGGTTGTGGTTACCACGCTGGTGGTTAGCTACGTAACGCTGATTCTCGGCGAGTTGGTGCCCAAACGCATCGCCTTGAGCAACGCTGAAAACGTCGCCATGCGCGTTGCCGGGCCGATCCGCGTCTTTGAGCGCCTCACCGCGCCGGTGGTCACGCTGCTTTCCGTCTCTACCAACGCCGTGGCCCGCCTCTTTGGCGTCCGCGGCGTGGGCGATCGCCAGGCGGTCAGCGAAGAGGAGATAAAATATCTCGTTACCGAGCAGGAGAGCCTGCTCGACGAGGAAAAACGGATGATCCATGAGATATTCGACCTCGGTGACACGGTAGCCCGCGAGATAATGACGCCGCGCGTGGACATGATCTGTGTGGAGGATGACGCCACGGTGCGTCAGACCATCGACCGAATGCGTGGCACGGGCTTTTCCCGATTACCGGTCTTTCGCGACAGCCCCGACCGGATCATCGGCATCGCGATGATCAAAGACCTGATAGCGCCACTGATTGATGATCGCGACCACGACCCGGTAACCAGCTATATGCGCGAGGCGACCTTCATCCCCGAGACGAAAGACATCCTGCCGCTGCTGGGCGAGATGCAGACCTCGCACCAACAGATCGCCATCGTCGTGGACGAATACGGCGGTACGGCCGGGCTGATAAGCATCGAAGACATCGTGGAGGAGATCGTCGGTGATATCTCCGATGAATACGACCCGGATAATAAATATCAGACCCAGTTGGGGCCAAACGAGTGGCTGATTGACGGCCGTTTTCCTGTGGACGACGCCATCGAGTTGGGGCTGCCGGTGCAGGAGGGCGAGGACTACGACACCATCGCCGGCTGGCTGCTCGACCTGATTGACACCGTGCCGCAGATTGGCGACGTCTACGAGGCAGGGGATTACAGCTTTAAGATTCAGAGTATGCGTCGCAATCGCGTTTCCATGCTGAGGGTCGTGCGTAACGACAGCCCGCCACTTTCATTACAGGATGGCGACAACTGCGCACAATCCGCCAGAAGCGAGTAATCTGGGATACCTACTCGGCATGGTTGTGTTAGCGGACGTGTAATTGTGGCCTGCCAGCAGCGGTGCCTCCCTTGTCCCCAGAAAGCAATGGTTGTATGAGCGTGCCCAAGCGACTCTATAGAAGCAACGACCCGGTGATTGCCGGGGTCTGTGGTGGTATCGCTGACTATTTTGGTGTTGATGCGACCTTCGTGCGAGTGTTGGCCGTGGCGTTATTGGTTGTCAGCATCGGCTCCTTTGTGCTCTTCTATCTGGTGGCGATGATTCTGATCCCCAGGGATCCCGCTGCCAATGACGTTCCTGCCGCGACCGCTGCACCGGTTTGTGTCGCCACAGGAGCCGTTCGCACCGCCACTGGCTCCGCCGCCGGCCCCGTTGCCGCCGCTGGCTCCGCCGCCGCTCACGTTGCCGCAGCTCACGCCGCCGCCGGGGTCGCTCGCCCCTCCGGCCCCGCCGCCGTTGGCTTTGGCCCCTCAGTCGGCGCTGCTTCCGGCCCCGCCGCAGCTGGCTTTGGCCCTGCGGGCGCCGGCCCCACCGCCGCTGGCTCCGCATCTGCCCCTGCGGGCGTCGGCCCCACCGCCGCTGTTCCCGCATCTGCCCCTGCCGCCGCCGGCCCTGCTTTCGGCCCTGCCGCCTCGCCCTCCACCCCCGCCGCCGGGGCTCTCAAAAAACGCTGGAGTACGGCGGTCTGTATGGGACTGCTGTTGATCTGCGTGGGCATATTGGCGTTGTTGGCAAATCTGATTAATCTCTCGTTTTGGCGCCTCTGGCCGCTGGCACTCGTTGTAGTGGGCATCGCTCAGCTGTTCACTCCCAGCAGCTGCGGCTGGTCGCTGGAGCGCGCCGGTGGTGCCATCGTGCTGATCTCCTTTGGACTGCTGGCTCAGGCGCTGATGCTCGGTCTGGTGAGCACCCATGCCGTCCTCGTGGCCTTTGGCCGCCTCTGGCCGATGCTTCTGGTGGTGCTCGGGCTGCTGATCCTTGCCAGCGCTCGCAAACAGGAGGCTTTCAGCCTGCTGGCGTCGCTTCTGCTCTCCGCGACGATGCTGCTTGGCGTCTGGCTGTTTGGCGGCATCAGCGACCAGGTAACAGTCCGCCTCGTGGATGGCAGCGAGATAACTCTGGAGTTGCCCATCAGTCCGATGCCGCCGGCCGACGAGGCAAGCATACGCTTTGCCACCGAGGTCGGTCGCTTTGCCTCGTTTGAACGGGAGCCTTAAGCCGTGGCCAGCAACAACAAGATAACCAAGAACGGCATCGCCGTAGCCGTCGGTGTGTTGCTGGTGTTGTTTGGCATCTGGCAGTTGGCCGAACAGATCTTCGGCCTCTGGTACGCTGACATCTGGGCGGCCATCAGTCTGGCAATTCGCATCATTTGGCCCCTGGTGATCATCGCGGGTGGCATTATGTTGATGATAGCGGCGCGCAAAGGTAATCTCAGCCTGCCCGAGAACAGAAAACTCTACCGTTCCACCAGCAACAAGAAGATATCTGGGGTCTGCGGCGGCATTGCCGAATACCTTGCAGTAGACGCGGCGATGGTTCGGGTGAGCATCATCGTTTTGGCGATCCTTTGCTGGTACGTCATCGTCCCTCTTTATCTGATGTTTTGGATCATCATCCCGCAGGGCGGCAACAAGCACTACAACACCTGGGTCTAAAGCGCGACCGGCGGGGGAGCCGGCAACAAAAAACGCCCCGATTTTCTCCATAAAATCTCCACAATTGAGCCGAAATATGGAGATTTTAAGGTGGTTCAGTGAGAAAATCGTGGAATCGCAGGGATCTCGTTCCTTAATTGCTCCGTAGGTAGTATCATACAGTGCAGAATCTGAATCATAGCTGGTAGTATCTTCTCGGGCGGAAGCGCGTGACTTGAACGCAAAGCCGAGACGACGACAGGACAGGTCGTATCATGAAACGGACAGGCAGAACAATTCGCAACACGATGGTCGCTTTGGCGCTCAGCGTTGCCTTTGTGCTGGGGTCCGCTTTCCAAATTGCCTCGGCAACTCCCTATGTTGCTCCTGAACCCGCGCCCAAAGCCGTATCCAGCGTTGTTCAGAGCGCTGATTTTGGTGCCGCGCAGCTGGCCGAGGGAATAAGCTCTGCTCGCCAGAACACGCCAACCCCCAACCCGACCGATACCCCTTACGGCGGCGTTGAGGGCACGCATCGCGACAGCCCCTTTAAGGTGATAGAGGATCCCGAGACCCCGATGTCTACGCAGCAGCAGATTAAGAACTGGTCGCTGCTCGATCTGATAATGACGGTATGCTGTGTCGTTTTAATGCTTACCGCGATCGCCAGCGGCCTGATTACGCACGTTGGCGAGGAGCATCCCAAGCGCATGCCTCTGCGTCTGCTGAGCATTGTGCCCGCTGTTGCTGCGGTACTGCTGTTTTTTAACACCCAAGACCTCTCCCTGCCAATGAGTCTGATTGATGACATGACCATCTGGTTTGCGGTGCTGATTGTAGTTTCTGCGACCCTGGCACTGGTGGTATCCCACCGGCCGCGTCCAAGAAAGCTCCCGGAGGACGATAAGCTGTTGAGGAAGACCTGACGGTTTTTTACCAGGCCCCTGCCTGTCCTCAGAGGCGTTTCATCGAGCAGCAGATCTCCCGATTGTTGTCGCGCATATAGGCGGCTCCCCAGTCATACATCGCGTCGAGGATTGGCTTTAAGCTGAGGCCAAATTCTGTTAGGGAGTATTCCACTTTTGGGGGAACTACAGGATAGACCGTGCGCGTCAGCAGTTTGTCGGCTTCCAACTCGCGCAGTTGCTGCGTGAGCATTTTTGGCGTCGCCTGGGGGATCAGGCGGCGCAACTCGCCAAAGCGCAGCGTGGCGCCCACCAGATGCCAGAGGATCAGGCCTTTGTATTTGCCGCCGATCAACCCCAGTGTTGCGTCCACCGGGCAGTCGAGGTCGTGATGTCGAGGGCGCGCCGTACTCATCCAAATCTCCATTCTGCGTCTGCGGCGTCTTTTGGGGAGCCGGGGGCACGTGCGCGGAGCCGTTGTGCCGTCTTTGCCGCTTTCCACCGCTCGATGCTTGCCGGGGCTCGCGTACGGAGCCGTTGCTGCCAGCCACCGCCCCGCAAACTACCGCACCGCCGTGCCAGCTGACAGTATCAAAAAGGTGCATACTTGTCAATTCTACCGCGTTGGTATAGTAATAGAGAGCATGGCGATTGTCGAGCGACATATCTTCATCGGTGGCATGACCTGCGCGGCCTGCGCGGCGCGCATCGAGCGCGGTCTGGCGCAGGCCGACGGCGTTGTGGGGGTGCGTGCCAGCTTTCGCAAACGCGACGTCACGGTGACTTACGACAATAAGCGACTCAAGCCGCGCGACATCCAGGCGCTGTTGAAAGAGCTCGGTTATCATCAGCTGCAAGAGCGCGAGAAGGCCCTCAAGAGTTATCAGCTGGCAGGTATACTTTTAATTATTGTAACAGTTTGGCTGCTGGCCAGCTATCTGGGAGCCGGCAGTTTTGCGGTTGATTTTCCGTTGGCTTCTTCGGAGGCGGGCTATGCGGCGCTGTTCCTGATTGGACTTTTAACCTCGGTACACTGTGTGGCGATGTGCGGCGGCATCAATCTTTCCCAGTGTCTGCCGGCCGGGGCGAGTGGTGGCGATAGAGTTGTGAACCGTGGAGCGGGCGGTGAGGCCGATGGGGCCAAAGGCGCCGCCGCCGGCGTTGGCGCCACCGCCGGGCAAGACGATGGTGCTGCGACCAACTCACGCTTCAGTGCCGTCGCGCAAAAATTGCGGATCGTCGGCCTGCCGTCCCTGCGCTACAACCTCGGCCGTCTTGCGTCTTATACGCTGGTGGGTGCCCTGGTAGGGGCTCTGGGCTCAGTGCTGCTGCTCGACGGTTATCTGCGCGGCGCGGTGCAGCTGTTGGCGGGCGTCTTGATGGTGGCGATGGGCCTGAGCATGCTCGGTGTCATCCCCTCCCTGAGCTCTCTGTTGCCCCGACTGCCCCAGCCGCTGGCCAGCAGACTGAACGCCCGGCGCCAGGGGACGACCAGCCCGCTGGTGGTTGGTCTGCTCACCGGTCTGATGCCCTGCGGCCCGCTACAGGCGATGCAACTTTATGCGCTGGGTACGGGCAGCGCCCTGCAAGGTGCCCTGGCGATGTTCTTCTTTGCCGCCGGGACGCTGCCACTGATGTTCGGCCTGGGGTTTTTGGCCAGCCTGCTCTCTGGTCGCTTTACCAAAAAGGTGATGGCTGCAGGCGCCTGTCTGGTGATGCTGCTGGGCCTGATGATGTTTTCCAGCGGCTGGGCGCTCAGCGGCCTGCCTCAGCTGGGCCTGTCCAGATTTGAACCGGGAGCCGCCGCGGTGGCGGGTGTCGCGACGGGGACAAAGGCGGGCGGCAACACGGCGGCCGGGAGCAGCAGCGGCGCTTCGGCGGGGAGCAGCGCTGTAGATAACGACAGCGCCAACGCCGCCGCGCAGGCCGCCGCGCAGCCCAATGTTGGCGTTGTCTCTGGCGGCCAGCAGCTGGTCTACAGCACGTTGGATCGGGGTCGCTATCCCGCGATAACGGTGCAGGCCGGCATCCCGGTGCGCTGGCTGATCCAGGCCGATTCGCGCACTATCACCGGTTGCAACAACCGCCTGCAAATTCCAGCCTGGCAGATCCAGCACAGCTTAAAGCCGGGCGAGAACGTCATCGAATTCACTCCGGACAAGCCGGGAACCTATTCCTATTCGTGCTGGATGGGCATGATCCGCTCGACCATCCAGGTAGTGGAGGACTGAAAATGGCGACTGTGACCCAACAGATAGCCATCGGTGGCATGACCTGTGCGGCCTGTGCGGCGCGCATCGAGCGCGGTCTGGGCAAGCTCGGCGCCGTGGAGCAGGTTCAGGTGAATTACGCCACCGAGCAGGCCCGCGTGAGCTACGACGACGCCCAACTCAGTCTACCGGAGCTGCAAAAAGCTGTGGAGAAGATCGGCTACGAAGTGCTCGGGATCGCCCTGGAACCGCCCGCGCCTGCCGCAGAAAGCAGGCACAGGGACGGCGCAGGACATAATGGGGACGGTTCTTTTATGTCTGGGCACAACAGAAACGGCTCTCCGGAGTCCTCGAGAGAGATAAAAGAACTG
>JAISMZ010000164.1 GCA_031276475.1 Coriobacteriales bacterium | reverse complement strand
AAACAAGCCCCTGCCAGCTATTATTCGGCCAACGGTGCTTGTTTTTTGGGGAAACTCGGGGTATAGCAAAGCCGCTGCCGACCTGTCCCCAGGGCTCACATACCCTCCGCAGCTTTTCTGAATGCAGCTACGCCCATTACCGCTTGTTGACGCTTTTTTGCAAGCTTGCTGCACGTACCTAAGAATTTAAAATTGGGATAGAAAATACAAATATAAGACAGGGTGGAGGAGAGCCACGCCCAATTGAGCGCGGGCGCGCGGGTTGCAGATGGCAGCAAGGCACGGCCTGCAACAGATTCACAGCGGGCACCACTACATCTGGTATGGTAAAGTATGCGCTACAGATCATCAGCACAGATCATCAGCACATCCAGGAGACAAAGATGCGTTGCACCGCCTGTGGTTCATTAGAAGATAAGGTCATCGACTCGCGACCCAGCGAGGACGGCCTGCAGATCCGCCGCCGCCGCGAATGCGTCGTCTGCGGCAACCGCTTTACCACCTACGAGACGCATCGCGCCACACCGCTGGTGGTAATCAAGAACGACCTCAGCCGCGAGCCCTTCGATCGCGAGAAGCTACTGCGCGGTCTGATGACCGCAACCATCAAACGCGACATTCCCACCGCAGCGCTGGAGCAGCTGATAGATGACGTTGAGCTGGAGCTACGGCAAAGTCCCCGCCACGAGCTGCGCTCCAAAGAGCTTGGCGAGATGGTCCTCAAGCGCCTGCGCTCGCTGGACGATGTCGCCTACATCCGCTTTGCCTCGGTATACAAGGATTTTCACGACATCGCAGAGTTCAAGCAGGCACTGAAGGGGCTGAGATGAGCATTACGTTACAAATCCAACGTCTGGATAAGGACCTGCCGCTTCCCGCCTACGCCTATCCCGGTGACGCGGGGCTGGACTTACGCTCGACCATCGACCTCACGCTTGCACCCTTTGAGCGTGCTCTGGTTCCCACGGGTTTAAGGCTTGCCATCCCCGAAGGCTTTGCCGGCTTTGTGCAGCCACGCAGTGGACTGGCTTTGCGCCTGGGCCTCTCGCAGGCCAACACACCGGGGCTTATCGACAGCCATTATCGCGGTGAGGTACAGGTTGTGGCTGTTAACCTGGACGCCCACGATCCGGTTCAGATCAAGCGCGGCGAGCGTATCGCCCAGCTGGTGGTGTTGGCGGTGCCGGTGCTGAATATCGTTGAATGCGATGAGCTTGATAATACCGAGCGCGGCGAGGGAGGTTTTGGTTCCAGTGGTGTTTGAGACGACAACAGGGATGACTTGGTGGAGAGGTCCGCTGCCCGGGGCCTTTTCCTGCGTCTTGCAGAGGGGTGTCTGAAGATGGAGTGGGATTCATTTTTGCGGCCCTGCGTGGGCAGAATGCAGGCCTATCAGCCGGGACTGCGCGAGGAACAGATCCGCGAGCTGGTCAGCGGAGCCGAAATTTACAAGCTCTCCAGCAACGAGAGTCCACTGCCGCCCTTCCCAGAGGCCCTGGTGGCAATGAGTGAGGCGCTGGGGCGGCTCAACGAGTACCCCGAAGGCTCCAGTCATCGCCTGCGTGCGGCACTGGCCGAGCACTACGGCGTGGCGCCCGAGCAGATACTGGTGGGCAATGGCACCAACGAGTTGCTGACCCTGATTGCCGAGGCCTGTCTGGAGCCGGGCGACAACGTCGTTTATGGTTGGCCGTCGTTTGTCGTCTACCGCTACTCGGCGCAGCTGTTGGGCGCCGAGTACCGCGAGGTGGCTCTCGGTACCAACGGCGCCTTTGACCTCGACGCTTTGCTCGAGCGCATCGACCGGCGCACCAAGATAGTCTATATCTGCTCGCCGAATAACCCCACGGGTGTCTGCGTCAGCGCCACGGCCCTGGATGATTTCCTGCGCCGCGTACCCCGCCAGGTGCTGGTGGTCTTTGACGCTGCCTACGACGAGTTTGTTACCTGCGGCTTTGGGGGTGCGGCGGTCCTGGCGGCGGGGGGCGCGACGGTCACTCCCACCACGGCTGCTCCTGCCCCCAACGCGGCTGCCCGTGGCATCGCGATCCACGCTGCTGCCCCCCCTGCTCCCGCCCCCGCTGCGCCGCTGGCTTACTTTGACGGCACCCGCCCCTTTGTGGTGCTCAAGACCTTCTCCAAGGCCTACGCATTGGCGGGTATCCGGGTGGGCTTTGGCTTTGCCCCAAAGCCGCTGGTAGAGGCCGTGGAGCGGGTGCGCGAGCCGTTCAACGTGAACACGGTCGCTCAGGCGGCGGCCATCGCCTCGCTGGCCGGCGGCGATGAGTTGGAGCGGCGCTGCGCACTGAACGCGGCCGGACGCGAGCGCCTGGAGGCCGGTTTTGCCGAACTAGGGCTGAAGTTTTTCCCCTCGCAGGCCAACTTTGTCTGGGTTGAGGTGCCCGACGCTGAGCATGCCTTTGACCAGCTTCTGCGTCGTGGCATTATCGTGCGTCCCTTCCCGGCAGGCGGCGGCCTGCGCGTCGGCGTTGGCGATGCGGCGGGGGTCAACCGAACACTTGAGGTCTTTCGCGAGCTGTTTGGAGGCAGCCAGTGAAGCCAATTCCGCCTTTGCGCGGCAGCCTGAGGGCGCCGGCGGACAAATCGCTGTCGCACCGTGTGGCCCTGTTCTCGGCAATGGCTGAAGGCCGCTCGCAGGTCAGCGGGCTTTTATCGTCGTTGGACGTCTGCTCGACGCTGAACGCGGTAGCCCTCCTCGGCGCACAGGTAGAACTTGTGGAGGAGGACGGCGCGCTATCCGGCTCGATCACCGGCTGGGGAGAGCGCGGCCCGCGCCTGGGTACCGCTTGCGGGGATGCCGGGCTGTTCGATGCCGCCACTGAACACAAAAGGGTACGTCCCTTTTGTGTTCCCGCCGTCGCGCCGCCTGTCATCGGCTGCGGTGAAGAACACAAAAGGGACGTACCCTTTTGTGTTCCCGCTGCCGTCGCCACGCTGCCTGTCATCGACTGCGGCAACTCCGGCACCACGGTTCGGTTGCTGATGGGCGTTTTGGCCGGTTGGCCGGGAAGCGCTTTGCTCAGCGGCGATGCTTCGTTGCGCGCCCGCCCGATGCACCGTGTTACCGCACCGCTCACCGAGATGGGAGCGACGTTTAGCGCTGGCGGTGGGGGAGCGGCAGCGGCCCCGACAAAAGGCGCCCCCGTTGTCCCCCCAGCTTTCGCCACCACCACCGCCACCTCTGAAGCCGCCGTACCCGCCGCTCAGACCCTGCCGCTTGTCGTTGCTGGCCACTATCCGCTACGCGCCATCAGCTACCGTTCCCCGGTGGCCTCGGCACAGGTCAAAACAGCTATCATATTAGCAGGATTGCGTGCCCAGGGCACTACCAGCGTCAGCGAGTCGGCGCTCAGCCGCGATCACACCGAGCTTTTGCTGCCGGCCTATGGCGTGCAAATTGAGCGCCTATTGCCCGCCAAACAGCCGGACACCCCCGCCGCCAACGTCCCCGCGCAGGCCTCCGTAGGTACCCACTCCTCTGGCTCCGGCCTGTCCGCCACTGGCTTTACGGTGCGCGTTGCCGGCGGCCAGCAGCTCTGTGCCTGCGCCATGCGTGTGCCCGGCGACCCTTCTTCAGCAGCCTTTATGCTGGTGGCGGCCGCACTCGCGCCCAACAGCGAGGTCACGGTGCGGGGCTTGTTGCTAAATCCCACGCGCACCGGTTTTCTTGCGGTGATGCGACGGATGGGCGCAGACATCACGGTGCGCGAGGATCGCGACTGGCGGATGGGCGCCGAGAGTATTGGCGACGTGACGCTGCGCTATTCTCCACAACTGTCTGCCACAGAAGTTGCGCCTGAGGAAGTGCCCTCGCTGATTGATGAATTGCCCATTTTGGCGCTGCTGGCTACCGCCGCTCGGGGTACCACGCTGTTTCGTGGTGTGGGCGAGCTGCGCGTGAAGGAATCCGATCGGCTGGCGGCCATCGTCGCGGGTCTCCAGGCGCTGGGTTGCAAGGCCCACGCCCAAGGCGATGACCTCTTTGTTCAGGCGGGCCTGCCTACGCGCGCCGTTGCGCCGCCGGCTTTAGGTGACCATCGGCTGGCGATGACCTGGGCCGTGGCGGATGCCGTCTTTGGGCTGGGACTGGCGCTGGATGGCCGCGAGGCGGTGGCGGTAAGCTATCCGGGATTTTTCTCGGATCTGCGCTCGCTGCAGACGTCGCCCATCGTCACGCTGCCAGCCTCATCTATGCCAGCCGCAGCTGAAAGATCGTCGGCAGGAAGGCGAGCGCCCAGAGAGGCAGGCCCGCCGTGCGGCAGCCCCTTTAAGCTCGCCGCAGACGACCTTTAAAGCTTTGAGTTACCGCTGTCAGAAAGGACGCCGAGATGATCATCGCACTAGACGGGCCGGCAGGTTCCGGCAAGTCCACCGTGGCCAAGCTGGTGGCCACCAGGCTGGGTTTTGCCTATCTGGACACCGGCGCCATGTATCGCTCAGTGGCCTGGCGCGCTCTTGAGGAAGGGCTCGAACTAAATCCGCCACTGCCCGATGAGAGCATCCAGGCGATGCGCCGAATTGCCGCCGATGAGCCCATCACCTTTGGTTATCTGCCCGGCAGGGCGACCCCTTCACAGGTGTTCATCAACGGCCGGGAGGTTACCACGCAGATCCGCACTCCCGCCACTGACGTCGCGGTTTCGCCCGTCTCAGCCGAGCCGGGGGTGCGCGCGGCCCTCACCGAGCAGCAGCGGGTCATCGGCCACGCCGGCGACACCGTTATGGAGGGGCGCGACATCGGAACCGTTGTCTTTCCCGACGCCGAGTTAAAGGTCTTTCTCACCGCCACGGCCGAGGAGCGGGCGCATCGGCGCTATCAGCAAAACGTCGAGAAAGCGCGCAGTGCCGGGCAGGATTATAACGGTTTGGATGAGGACGCCATTCTCGCCGATATCCAGCGTCGCGATACCGCTGACTCCACGCGAGCCGCCGCGCCGCTCGTTGCTGCTGCTGACAGCGTTTTACTGGATACCACCGAGCTTACGATAGACGAGGTAGTGGAGCGGATCATCGCGCTTGCCGCCGCCCGACGCGAGCCGCTGCAAACCACCGCTGCCCGACGCGAACCAGCCGAGGAGCAGCGCCCGTGAAGCCGCTGGAGCATTTCTGGGACAGCCCGGCTGAAGGCGCTGGACACTTTCCTCAGCGCTTTGCGACCTTTTTTGCCGGCCTGGCACGCCTATTTGCGAGGCTTCTGTTTCGCTTTCGCGCCTACGGTCGCTCCTCCGAGCTTTTGGCTACACAAAAAAACTATATCATCTGCGGCAATCATCATTCCTACCTCGACCCGGTGTTCGCAATCATTGCCGTTCGGCCCCGGCCCCTGCGTTTTTTGGCCAAGCAGGAGTTTTTCACCAATCCTGCCATCGCCCGGCTGGCTTCCTGGGAGGGCGCTTTTCCCATCCGTCGCGGTGTGGCCGATACCAGGGCCATTCGACGTGCGGCGGCGATGCTTCGGCGCGGCGAACTGGTGGGTATCTTTCCCGAAGGCACCCGGGGACGGGAGGGCAACCCGTCGCAGGCACACGAAGGCATCGCCCTGATAGCCGCCATGGCCAGGGCCGATGTTTTGCCGGTACGGCTCTGGGGCACTGAAAAGATCAGCCCGCCCGGCTCCAGACGCTGGCATTTTCCCCGGGTGACGCTGGCCTTTGGGGAGCCGCTCTCGCTTGATGATCCCCGCTATCAGGGTCTGCAGAAGTCTGAGCGCTATCAGAGGTTTGCCCGGGACTGCATGGATGCGGTCTATTCCATCGAGCCTCCGCGCTAACAGGGCTGGCCTTCAAGCTGCGATCATTTCGCAAATGTAAAATCTGTGTTTTTTATTGATTTTTCGTAAATCCAGCATATCTCTATCAAATACTCCTGTATCATGTAGTAAGCAACAACACCAGGATCGCAGACGAAAGGTGGGCAATAAAATGTCAGAGATCACTACTAAGGAGCAGGCTGAAAACTATGTCTTTGCGAACAATAGCGCGCAGAGCAGACTGTACAATAGCTTCAACCTCTATGTGTTAGCCGGTTTGGGGATCCTTATCGCGTTGCTCGGCTTTTTGGTCGGCCTTGCCACCCAGACGATGACTCTGGAGGTGGCGGCCTTTGTGCAGGCGGGATTTGGCGTGGGTGGGCTGATATTTGCTATTTGGAATAGTGAAATGCGCGAGCAACGCGTTCGCAACACCTATCTGACTCAGGCCGGCCTGTCACTCGAGATCGCTGGTTATGTGCTCAGCTTAGTGGTGATCGGCGGTCACCTGATAAGCCCCGACACCCCGACGCTGGTATTCTTAATCCCCTGGTTAGTCTATGCGCTAAGCTTCCTGATAACCTATCAGGTCGTCCGCGTTCGCGCTGGCGTGCATGAGCGTAAGGTTTCCAAGACCACTTCGTTTGCCACATTATTGGTGATCATCATAGCCAGTATGTTTATCGCGCAACTGGTTGGTGGTGGCATCGCTACCGCCACCGAAAGCTGGAGCCCCGATGCGCGGGGTCTGCTGATGCTGGGTGCGGGCGTGCTGATGGCCTTCATACTCGGCGTTTTGACCGCGATCGCTTTCTTTAAAAATCTCCTGGTAAAGCGCTTTGATATCGATCTTTCGCGTTTGTACGAGGCCAACAACTGAGACATCGCTGAGGAGGCTTTCTGGGCGACCTGTCGCGCTGTGCGGATACGAGGGCTTACCCCCGGGGTTTTGCATATCCTTTTGAGAGTCTGCTGAATTATTTTACAACCAATGAGCTCTGTCTCGTGCACACCTATTCATAAAATCCAGTACAATAGTGCTGTCAATTGTGAGATTGGTGGGCGTTAATGAGTGATCAGGATAAAGCAAATCCACTGCGCGTTGCAGTCTGTGAAGATGTGGACAGTGAAGCATTGATCCTTGTTGGCTTCATTGAGGAGTCGCAACTGCTAACGAGTGTGGAAGTTTTTAGCACGGGTGAGGCGTTTCTCGAAGTATTCACCGCCGAGGCCTTCGATCTGGTCTTTCTTGATGTTTACATGGGGGAGATTACAGGCGTGCAGGTTGCCGAGCGCATCCGAGAGTTGGACAGCCAGGTGGTCATCGTCTTTACGACAACCTCTGATGATTTTACCCGCGAGAGTTATCGTTTGAATGCCTATAAATATATGCTCAAGCCGATACAGTATGAGGACGTTCTTGACGCATTGGAACTGGCTGTTGTCAAACGCGATCGTGCTCAGGGCGCCACGCTGAACATAATCAGCGACGGCGAGCCGGTGAGCGTCCCGATCAGTGCCATCGAGTTTGTTGAATCGCGCGAACGCCGTTCTTATATTGTTATGGAAGATGGTAGTTCTTATAGTACACCTACGACCATCGATGCTTTGGAGAAAATGCTACCCAGTCCACAGTTTCTGCGTTCGCACCGCTCCTTCATCGTCAATCTCGATCACGTTGAGGATGTTGATGAAGATTTTGTAATGGATACCGGAGAGCGTGCCTACATTCGGGTCAAAGATTTCCGGCGAATTAAACATGCCTATGATGACTACCTGTTCAACAGCGTCAGGAGCGTTTGATGGCGCATGCTCGCCAGGGCTTATTCGCGCGCATAGCGGCGGTGGCCTATGGTTTGGTTGTTGCTTTTTTGCTGGTACTGCTGGTTGGACAGGTACTTTCATCACGCTACAATATCGTTTATTATTATAGCGAATTGCGTGATATCAGCGACTTCAACGTCAGCGTCAATGGAGAAGAGCGGGGCACTATCAGCGCACCAACGGTGCTTGAGGGCCTGGAGTCAGGCAGCAAGGTCGCGCTGCATACCACGCTGGGCTATCGAATGCTGAACAACCTGATGTTTCAGACCTATGGCAATCCTGTGAAGGTTTTTGCCGATGGGCGTCTGCTTTACTCCTATGGGGACCCCAATACCTATCCGGATTTCCAAAAGCAACCACCACCGATGGTGGTTTCGGTGACTTTGCCGGAAACTGCGGCGGAATCGCAGTATTTTGACGACGTCGTTGACAGCAGTGAGGATCTCGATTTGCGTCTGGAATATACCTTATTGGACACTCAGAGCAGTTTGGAGGTGCCGCGCTTCAGCGAAGGTGATGAGGTGTTGTTGTTCCAGCAGCTGCTGGCCCAAAATCTGCTCGGGCTGGTTCTTGGATTGGTGATGCTCCTTGGTGCGCTGGCTTTGGTTCCCATCGGATTGGCGACCATGCGCCGCGCCGGATTGGCAAGTGCTTTCATCTGGTTGGGTTTGACCTGTCTGGCCTGTGCCATTTGGTCGTTGGGAAGTAACGCGGTGGTAATCTTTCTGCTCCCTCAGGCATCGATGCTCTATAACCTCAAATACGTCGGCTTCTATCTTGGCATCGTTTCGCTCCTGTGCTTCGGCCTGGTCTTTTTGCAGCCACAGCGGCGCTGGCCACTGATGGGTCTGTGTATTGCCACCGGACTGTTTTTTGTGACGATCATCACCACGCACCTCGCTGGAGTCTTCAGCTTTGCCCAATGGTGGCCCTACGCGCAGCTTGTAGAACTTCTTGCGCTGATACTCTTTATGCTCGATGCGATCTTTGAGCTGGTCGTGTTTCGCAATCGCAACGCCCGTCTGTTGCTGATTGCGCTCGGCCTGCTGGTGCTTTTTTCCATCCTCGAATCCGCCAACCAGCTGCTGCGGATCTTTCCGTCTGTCGGAGAGTTGGTTCAGGCGGGCTTGGCCATCTTCATCGCCATCATGACCTTTATCGCCTGGCAGCAGGTGAATCAGGCCTTTGACGCCGCCGAGCGCAGCGAACAACTGGAGGCCGAGATAACCCTGGTCAATCGCAATCTCGAGATGCAGCGCACGCTCTATGAGAAGCTGACCACCTCCTCCGATGGAATTCGCAAACTGCGCCACGACATGCGCCATCAGCTGAGCGCCATCAAAGGAATGGTAGAGGAAGGCGAGCTGGCCGAGGCAAAAGAATACATCGACACGCTCTATGGCGCCATTCCCAGCATCTCAAACCGCATCCTCTGCGATAATTTTGCCGTCAACGCCCTGGCGGTGCATTATCTGGACATCGCTGAGGCCGCCGACATTCAGTGCGATCTGCGCCTGGTGGTACCGCGAAAGGTCGGGCGGATACTCGACATCGATCTCTGCGTGATCATCGGCAATCTGATGGAAAACGCGATTGAAGCCTGTGAGTATGTGGAGGAGCACAAACGTTTTATCAAGCTCAGCACCACAGTGGATAAAACGCGCTTCACCCTGGTGATGGATAACAGTTTTGACGGGCAGCTGAAGGTTCGTCGCGGCGAGTTCTACTCCCGCAAGCGCGGTCTGCAGGGCCGCGGCATCGGCATGCAGTCGGTGCGCGCCGAGGTGCTCAAATACGACGGCGCGATGAAATACGAGGCCGAAAACGAGATCTTCAAGACATCGCTGTACGTAAAACTATAGTTGTGGAGAAGGGCAGGGCCATGGGGACAGGCCATCTGGCCCTGAATAGGGACGTGGGGACGGTCGCTGAGACGATGGCAGAAATAGGGACGTGGGGACGGTTCTAACGTCCTACGTTCCG
>JAISMZ010000150.1 GCA_031276475.1 Coriobacteriales bacterium | reverse complement strand
ATGCTCACGACGCGGCCGCCGCCATCGAGTTGGTCTCATCAAAATACATGCGCTGTGCTCCCGAGCAGGTGGTAAACCAGACGTCCACGGCTGAGGTTGAGGAGATCATCACCAGCTTTGCCGAAGCTGCCCGCCGCTGCATGCGTGCCGGCTTTGATCTGATAGTGCTACACGGCGGTCATGGTAACGTCCCCGCAATGTTTTTTCGCGAGAAAGACAATCACCGCAGCGACCGCTTTGGCGGCTCGTTTGAAGGCCGCTGCCGCTTTGGCATCGAGTTGCTTCAGGCGCTGCGCGAGGCGACGGAGGGCAGGCTGGCCATCGAGTACCGCATCAGCGCCGAGGAGATGGTGCCAGGATTTACCACCCTGGAAGAGACCATCGCCTACAGTCAGGTCATTGAGGACTACATCGATCTGCTGCACGTCTCGCGCGGCATGCTGGAATATGACGAGCTGCTCCCCTCTATCAACGCCCCGGTCTATCTGCCCAAAGCGATGAATTTGCCCTTTGCCGCCCGCTTCAAGCAGGCGTTGAGCATCCCGGTGACCGTGGTGGGAAGCTTTGACCTGAGAGATGCCGAGCAGGCCGTTGCCGCCGGAAAGGTGGACGCGGTCTCGATGATCAGAACCGTGCTCGCAGACACAGAATGCGTGGAGAAGGCCCGGCTGAATCGCGCCGAAAGCATTCGCCCCTGCATCCGTTGCAATACCTGCATCGACCGCACGCACAGCGACCGAATATCCATTCAATGTGCGGTAAACCCCCTGGTCGGGCGCGAAACACGCTTCAGTGAGGGGCCTGCCCAAACACCCAGGCGGGTGATGATCGTCGGTGCTGGCGTCGCTGGACTGGAGGCCGCGCGCGTTGCCGCTCGGCGCGGACACCAGGTATCGCTGTTCGAGAAGGACGAAAGCGCCGGCGGCCTGTTCAGGCTGGCCTGCGCCTCCGAGCTCAAGCGCGAACTTCAGGCCTACCTTTCCTGGTCGATAGCCGACGTGATGGCAAACGAGCGGATAGAGCTTCACCTTGACCATTTATTGAGCGCCGACGAGATACATCGGGCTAACCCCGATGCCCTGATACTGGCCTTTGGCGCGCAGCCGATCCTGCCCAACTTCAGCGCCTCTGCCAGCGACAAAGTGGTCTGGGTGGGAGATGTTGAGGCAGGCCGGGTGGAATGTGGTAAAACCGTGGTGATTGCCGGTGCCGGCGTAACGGGCATGGAGGCGGCCCTTTCTCTCGCCCGCCAGGGCCGGCAGGTAACCCTGGTGGACGCCTTGCGCGAAGACCAACTCGGCGCCGGCACAACAGCAATCAATCTAATCGCTTTAAGGGCTCTGCTAGCCGAGGCGGATGTGACTTTTATCTGTGAAAGCAGGATCAGCGACATAGACGAAGCCGGCGTACATCTTACAACCAGCTGCGGTGAACACCGGTGTCTGAATTACGACACGGCGGTGCTTTCCTTTGGTTTTCGGGTAGACAGGGATCTCCTGGAGTCATTCAGCGGTATCGTCGAGCCAACCTATACGATTGGTGACTGTAGCGGTCGGGGCGGCAACCTCCACAATGCCCTACGCACCGCCTTTGAAAAAGCCATGCTCATATAAGCCCCCTCGCGCTGGAAGGCCCGGGCGGCAATCCGTACCAGCAATCGCCGCAGGCAGGAGTCGGCCCAAAAGCTGGGGCGCCACGCAGCCCTAATGGTGAAAGCGTTGCACTTCGGGCTGCTCAACCTCGTGACCGTTGCGCTCCAGCCAGGCCACCTGCTTTTTGATGTCATCGAGCAGTCGATCAGCCAAATCGCGGCTGAGTCCGGCGCGAACGACGATACGCTGCACGGTGATCTCCTGCAAGTCGGCCGGTAACGGGTAGGCGGGAATCTGCCAGCCCTGCATCCGCAGGCGATCGGAGAGGTCGTAGAGGGTCCAGCTGCGCTCGACACCACCGGCGAGCTGCCAGGCGAACACCGGGATGTCCTCGGCTGCGTTCCAAAGCTCAAACGGCTCCAGCGCACCCACGCCGGCGGCCAGGTAGCGAGCCACCTCAGAAGTTGCTTTTTGAATAGCTTGATATCCTTTAAAGCCAAAGCGCAGAAAATTATAGTATTGGAGAAGGATCTGCGCCCCCGGACGCGAGAAGTTCAGTGCGAAGGTCGGCATGTCGCCGCCCAGATAGGAGACGTTAAAGATCAAGCTTTGCGGCAGAGATCGTGCCTCGCGCCAGACCACCCAGCCAACCCCGGGATAGACCAGGCCATATTTGTGGCCCGAGGTGTTGATCGACTGTACGCGCGGAATACGAAAGTCCCAGACCAGCTCCGGTTGCAAAAAGGGCGCGACCATCGCCCCTGAAGCACCGTCAACATGAATCGGGATGTCCAGCCCCGTCCTGACCTGAAAATCATCCAGGACAGCGGCGATTTTTGCCACCGGCTCATACATCCCGGTATAGGTAACGCCCATGATTGCAACCACGCCGATGGTGTTCTCGTCAAGATAATCGACCAGCGACCGACCGTTGCTGAGCACAGCGCCGTCCAGCACCTTGTGTTCTTCGCTGATTGACACACTGCGCGGTTCAACGTCAAAATAATTGCAGAACTTCTCCCAACAGACCTGCGTGGCCGAACTCATCACCAAATTTGGCCGATCCGCTGCCTTGCCCTGAGCTCGACGCGCCTCCTGCCAGCGCCGCTTGAGAGCCAGCCCGCCCAACATGCAGGCCTCAGATGAACCCGTCGTGGAACAACCCAGCGCCTGGGCGGGGTCGGGTGCCTGCCACAGTGCGGCGAGCATCCGCCAGCAGCGCTCCTCGATGGCCGCAGTCTGAGGGTACTCGTCCTTATCAACAATATTCTTGTCAAGAGCTTCAGAATACAGCAGATTGGCTCGCTCGTCCATCCAGGTGGTAACAAAGGTTGCGAGGTTCAGGCGGGCGTTGCCATCCAGCATCGCCTCGTCATGGACGATCTGATAGGCCGTCTCGGGCAGCATTGGCTCCTCAGGCAGTCTCTGGCTCGGCGGCGGGCTTGTCTCACTGGGGCGGGCAAACAGCGGATTGAGAATGAAGGAATCGTCACGCATCGGGCTTCCTTTCTCAGATGTTGAGGATAACGGCATTCTAACACAGCTTGAAGCCTGCGTCTGCGTAGCTTGTCGCCTCATGGCGGCGCCCACCGCAGCCGCCCCTGCTGGCCGCAGCCCGGCCGCAGTTCGGCCGCAGCTGTGGCGATCGCCGTGTGCACGCACAGCTGCGGCGATCGCCGTGTGCGCCACGCGCCGCCCGTGTTAAGATGAAGCGGACATAAATCCAGAGCCATGTTACGACACTCGCGGCAAAACACGTTGCGAGACATCAGTCAGGAGCAGACCATGACCAGAAAAATCGGCGTACTTCTCGGCAGCTTCAGACGCGCCGCCTTCACCCGCAGTGTTGCGGATGCGGCCATCGCCCAACTCAGCGACAACTGTGAGGCCAGCATCTGGGCCCTCGATGAACTGCCGCTGTTCAACCAGGACTATGACGACGACGGCGCCACACCGCCGCAGTGGGCCGCCTTTCGCGAGCAGGTCGCGGCGGCCGACGCGGTGCTCGTGGTGACGCCCGAATACAACCGCTCGTTTCCCGCGGTGCTGAAAAACGCCTTGGACATCGCCTCGCGGCCTGCCGGCGAGAATCGCTGGGCCGGCAAGCCTGGTGCTGTAATTTCGGTCTCGCCCGGGCGCATCGGCGGCGCACTGGCAAACCAGCATATTCGACAACCGCTGGCCTTTCTCGGCATCAGCGTGCTCCAGCAGCCGGAACTCTACATCAGCGACGTCGCCAGCCTGCTCGACGCTGACGGCCACCTCAGCGACGAGCGCACGCTGCGACACCTCAAAGACTTCATCACCGCCTTTGAGGACTTGATCGGCTGACGGCGCTGCAACCCACGCCACGCCGCTCCCTCACCCCACACTGCTCACTCACCTGACGCCGGGCCGCTCACCTTCCCATCGCGCAGGCTCCCCCTTGCCAGCAGCACGGTCGCGCCAAAAGCAACCGGCCGCGCCCGCTCACTCAATCCCCTGCTCGATGCGCACGATGCTGCCCAAATCATAAACGGCCAACTCATCGTGTGCGGCGTCAAGCGCGGCAACCAGCGGCGTCAGGCGCGTCAACGCACCGGGAATATCAGACGTCAGTGCGAGCAGATAGGGCCGCTCACCGGCCATCACCAGTCCGGCATCCACAGAGCAGGGGTCGGCACTCAGGTAGATGACCGGAGCGCTGGGCTGAGACGCAGGCGCCGCGGCCGCTTCGCCTTGAGCGTCGGCCGCACCAGCCGCGTCGCTCGTCGCATCTGCCGCGACTGCGCCATCTGCGCCTCCTGCACTGGCTGTGGCGGCCTGCCCATCGCCTGCGCTGGTCGCGCCAGCTGCCTCAGTGGCTGCCCGCGCCTGTGCCTCATCCTCCATGGCTCCCGGATAAAACCAACCGGCCTTGGAGTAGGTGGTGTAAGCCCAGCCCAGTTGTTCATGTATCGCCGAATGGTTGGGTCGCGTGTAAAGCTGCGCCAGCTCCTCAGCATGGGCCGCACCACTGGTAAAGAACTCCTGATTGCGCAGCCACAATCGGGCCAGGTCACGCGCAGAGATAGAGGGGTACATCGGATTGGAGTCCTCAAGCGAGGTATCCGCCTCAACAAACCAGTCGCGTAGTGGCTGCATTTTGTATCGGGCGACCAATGTCTCATAAGCCTGGTTATTGGAATACACCAACAGCGCCTCCCAGAGCGGATAATCCGCCTCAAAGCTGTTGGGGTCGGCAGCCACCACAGCAGCTGCATAAAGCCCCTTGATGCTGGACGCGCTATAGAATTCCTCGTCCGAGCGATAGGCCAGGCCCATGCCGGTGCTAAGGTCATAAAGCACAAAACCCACACTGTTGCCATAGGCCTCAATCCCAGCAACAGCTGCGTTGATCGCGTCAATACCTTGGGAGCTGAGTGCGCTTTGGGTCGCCAAACCGATGAAGATCAGACCGTCGCCTGCAGGATAACCCAGCCGCTCATAAGGCTCGGGGGTGGTAAAGAGTGACGCATAATCCATCGAATGATCCGCTGGCTCCACCTGCTCAAGCAGGCTTTCAACCACCACCTCCTGCGGCAGGCGTTCTACCTGTGGAGGAGTGAGCAGCACCACCAGCGCTGTGGCCAGCGACAGTAATGCCAACGTGGCCAGGCTGACGCCAGCCAACAGCGCCCGAGGGCGCCGCGGGCGGGACGAACGGAGCTGGCGCCCTGGCTGCGCAGTGCGCGATTCGTGGGACGGGCGGGATGGGCGCGACGGGCGGGACGGGCGGGA
>JAISMZ010000142.1 GCA_031276475.1 Coriobacteriales bacterium | reverse complement strand
AACCGTCTTTTTATAGCAACAACTCCCCGCTGCCGAACGCTACACAACGTAAAACCGAAGGGATTACCCGCCCCTGTGTCCGCTTTCGCTTTCGGAAGGGCCGTCCCCCCGTCCGCTTTTCACGGATGAACCGTCCCTGTGTCCGTGCCCCCTGTCGGCAGAGGCTCCGCTGCTTCAGCTCTACGGCTGCGTGGACGACTCGATAGTCGACGGCCCGGGTGTGCGCCTGGCGATCTTCACTCAGGGTTGCAGCCGGGACTGTCCGGGTTGCCACAACCCCCAGGCCCAGCCCTACAGCGGCGGCGTGCCAACAAGCACGCAGGAACTTCTGGAGAAGGTGCGGGCCAACCCCCTGCTGGCCGGCGTCACGCTTACCGGCGGCGAGCCCTTTGACCAGGCGGCGGCGCTGGTGGACCTGGCCAGGCAGGTGCGTGCGATGGGCCTCAGCGTCTGGGCCTATAGCGGCTATAGCTTTGAGGCTCTGGCGGGAGGGCTGCCGAGCGCGGCGGCGCGCGCACTGCTCCACAACATAGACGTACTGGTAGACGGCCCTTATGTTGAAGCCCTGCGCGATCTCGATCTGCAATGGCGCGGCTCGGCCAACCAGCGGCTGATAGACGTTCCCGCCTCGCTGACCGCCCGAAAGGTGGTGGGGCTGTGATGTCCTCTGTGTCACGCGACGTGTCTCCCATCCTCGCCATCGCCTTTGTCGGCCGGCAGAATTCCGGCAAGACCACGCTGTTGGTGCAGGTGGTGGCCGAGCTGGTGAGCCGTGGGGTGCGTGTGGGCACCGTCAAGCATCACTCGCACGCCGGCTTTGAGTTTGACATCGAGGGCAAGGACTCCTGGCGCCACCGTCAGGCCGGCAGCAGCTATACCGTGGTGGCCGCGCCCGACCAGATGGCCTCGGTGCGCAGCTTAGCCGCCGAGCTTTCGTTGGAGCGGATCGTCGCCGAGATGCGTACCCTCGCCCGCGACGAGGAGGGCAATCCGACCTTGGATATCATTCTGGTGGAGGGCTATCGCCACGGCGGGCTGCCGACCATCGAATTGTTCCGCGCGGCTAACCCCAACGACGCGGACCGCGCCCTGGGCGGCGAGGGGAACGACATCGTCGCCGTCGTCACAGACATTGAGCGCGTTGCCGCCGAGGCAAAGGCCCAGACGCCGCCACGCCCGGTTTTCGCCTTCAGCGACATCGCTGGCATCGCCAACTTCGTGCTGGGCCGATGCGCCTCTTCGGCATCTCTCGCGCCCTGAGTTGCCTGCCGGCACCCGGAGCCCTTCAGGTTCGCCTGCCGCCGCCGAAGTCGCTCTCGCCGCTCCGCTCGTACCCAGGGCCCTTCAGGTTCGCAGGTTCTCCAAACCGTACTGCTCGATAATCTTAAAGGAGAGCGAGAGCAGCAGCCGCACGGCAGGATCGCGCAGATCTAACCCCAGTAGCTTCTCAAGTTTTCCCAGGCGGTAGATAAAACTGCTGCGCACGATGAACAGCGCCTTGCAGGCCTGGGTGGCGCTGCAATTGCAATCCAGATAGACATTAAGGGTGTGGTAGAGCTCGGTGTTGTGGGCCTTGTCGTAGTGGATCAGTGCGAGCAGCTCTTTGGGAACGAAGAACTCCGGAACCAGCTGCTCGGTAATGCTGTCCACGGCGACTTCCAGCAGGTGATCCTCAAAACGCACGAGCTGCTCGCTAGGGCTGTGCCTTTTCAGGGCCAGGTTGGCCTGCAGATAGCGTCCGGGCGTCTCTTGCAGGCGGTTGAATACCATGCTGACGCCGACGGCCAGGTTGTAGTTCTCGGCGATCTCGCGAAAGTCCTGCAAAAACTGGGCCTCTTCAAGTTTGCTCGTGGTAAGATTAACCAATACGACAATCAGATTGTGGTAGGGGACGGCCAGGCAGTCGTACTTCTGTTGAATGCGACCGCAGGTGGAGAGATGTGAGCGGATAAAACAGGAGTCGTAGACTCGCCTTTCAAAGGAATAGTCACAGCAAAGACAGAGAAAGGTATGCTCACGATTGATCCAACTGATAGAAGCCATGTACTGTGTCAGGCTGGAGTTCTGAACGCCCTTGCCCTCAAGGATGGTAATCAGAAAGTAACGCGGATCGGTGCCCTGATCGACCTCGGAAAGGTCGCTGCGCGAATAGGCAAGCTCGATGTAGTGGGCCAGTGTGCGTATCAGGATATAGTCCTTCTCGCCAACATCCTGAAAATTGGGATGGAAGGCCAGATGTATCGTGTAGTTGCTGGAGATATGGATGGCGCAGGAAAGTGTGTTGACGTTGTGGGCCTGCATCCGATAAAAGATCGGCTCGGCGTCGCCAAAATCCCTACCGTTTAATTCCTCTTCATTGCCGTCGTCAATCATTCTTTTAGGCATCATCTCACCTTCGCGCACCTCGTCTATCTGCTCCTCGGTGAGCCGCAGGTTCTTATATATTCGTCGTACGAGGATCTTTGAGAACTGATCGTGTACCCAGATGTCGTTTTTGACGATATCCAGTGAAGCTACCACCAGGTCAGTAATATTGCCATAATCGCTAACGATTTTCTCCAATCGCCATTCCCATGCCTCAAAGCGCTGGAACAGCTCCTGAACCACGTTCAACAGATGCGAGCGTTTGATGTCGGAGCCCACCCAGATGCAGTCACACCACTGGTTGCCCAGCAGTTGTGCAGGCGGCGTGCCGACGCAGATGCAGTGAAAGGGACGGGTGATAAGCGAGGCGAGCAGCTTGCTGGGCGCGGCGGTGATGATCTCGGACAGCTGCTCCTGACTGGCAACATAGACAACATTTTCCTTGTAGTCTATCAGAGATTCCAGAAGCAGCGGATAATCAAGAGCGGCAATGCGGTAGTCGGAGTTCAGGTTGCTGGAGATCAGCTTGTTGTTCAACTGGTCGCGCATCTCATGTTCAATCAGTTGCATGTTCAGCTTCATGGCGTCTCCTCAAATCAGTTTGACCGGTAAGCCGCAGCGCCCTTTGCGCCATGGTTCAAAATTTAAACGACTATCCTACCCGATAGGAATCGGGCTTGGCGAGTCGGGGGTGTTCGTCAGATCCGGGGAGTAGCATTCACCGGTGATTCAGATGTGGAGGAGGGCGGCTCTTCAAGCTCCGCCACCGTCGCGTAGGGGTAACCGCTGAAGCCTTTATTGGTTGCCGCCAGATAAGCGATGACAATCACCGCCAGGATCACCGAGGCGACCGACATCGTTATGAACAGTTCCGAAGAGCTGGCGCCAATCATCGACTCCACCAAAGTGACAAAAGGCGTGGAGGCAGCCTGGCCGGCAAACAGCGCCGTTGAGAGCACGGTTAAGGCAAAGGTTCGCCGTGCGGGATGGACGAGGCCCGAAACCGTAGTTTGTAGATAGGGGATGGCATAGCCCAGATAGACGCCAAAGATGCAGGCGCCGATGAGCACCATCACGATACCCTGAGCCAGGGAGATGAAGATGAAGGAAAGTGCCGTTGCCAGGATCGGGATGATGATCGTAAAGCGTTTCATAAAGCCATAAACCAGAGGAAAAGACAGCGCCGTTAGAAAGGCCGCCGCGATTTGACAGGAACTGACCACGCCGGCAAAAGCCGCATCGCCAATGCCGCGCTCAGAGACGATGATTGCCATCTTAAGCAGGAAGACCATGCCCAGTGTCATGGTTACAAACATCAAGGCGATACAAAGCCAGGCCCGGGCACCAAAGTGTTTCTGTGTGGCGCTCAGTGCGGGCTCGTTTCTTGATGCCGCAAGAGCGGCCATCGTTTTTTCGGGCGGCACTTTGGGCAGAAACAGCAGCTGCATGATAAGCACAAGGACAAAGAAGAGATCAACATAGAAGGGAAGGTGCCAGCCGATGGTCGCCAGCATGCCTGCTGCCAGAGACATCAGCATGGCAATGATGCCGCCAACAGCGTTGGCGCGTCCCAACATTGCTGCGCGCTCCCGCCCGGAATAGAACTGGGCTATCAGCGTTGGTACAATTGGATAGACGATGCCACAGCCAATGCCCAAAAGGATACGCATTATGAGAATATAGTTAAAATCATAAAACCACGCCGCTCCCACGCCGCCGATGATGTAGAGTATCTGCCCGATGGTCAAAAGTGTCTTGCGGCTGATGTAATAGGAAAGTTTTCCGGCCAGAAGCGATGTAGGGATGATGAACAGGGGCGGCAGCATCACCATCAGATTAACATTCTCGCCCGGAAAGGTTAGTGCTAAAACCGCCATTATCGGCGTGATTACCGCACCCAGCGCGTTGCTGTCGCAGGAGCAGAGCAGCAAAGTAGCCTTGGTGGCGAAGCTTTGGGTGTTGATCTGTCGCGCCATAGCCAGTCTCCAATCTGTAGCTACAAAATCACTGTTGATCAGTGCGTCTGCTGTAGCGTGGTTCTGCGCTGATGTCCGCCGTGATGCCGGTGCCGCTAACCTTACGTCGTTGCTCGCGCCGATAAAATATTGAATCTGTATCAAATCAGGACAATAAATTTGACATATTGTCCGAAGAACAACAAAGCCGTCGTATCCGGTGGCTTATTTTGCTACAGAATGCCTTAACCAAATACTGTCCACCGGGCATATTGGGCTTAATCAGACTGCGTTGACGCAGTGCAAATAAGCTTTATCAAAATCGCTGCGGCCACAACAGCGGATGCTGCGATTGCGCTTAAGCATGGTAAAAGATTACCGGAGAACCCTGTGTTTTGTCGTCACACTTGCGTACTGAAAACCCCGTCTTTCATACACTATGCTTGTTGAATTGTTCGGCTGTTCCGACGTATGCTTTGCTTCAGATATGTTTCCTGCAGCCGACGAGAAAGGGGAATTCTGCTTTTCTGTAGTCACAACATTGCTGTCCTGCCCGTTTTTTGTCAAAAGTTGGATGTTAACTGAGGAGGAGATGTTCAATGGCCGAGAAAGTCAAGATTTCCGGTGGTCAGATCGGTGTTTTTGCCGTGCTGATGTGCATGTATTTCCTGGCGCCCATGCACAGCGCCGTAAATGCTGTTTCCAATGATTTGATTGCGATATATGGTGTTGACGCCAATGCAATCTCTTTGATGGTCTCAATCACGAACCTGCTTGAGATCCCCGCTGCCTTTGTCATTGGCCTGATAGCCGGTCGTGCGTTGAGCTACCGGGTCTGCGTCCTGCTCGCAACGGCGTTGGTGGTTATCGGTGGCTCTCCGGCGATACTGGGAGAGGCCCTGCCCTGGTGGGGTATCATGGCCACGCGCTGCATCCTTGGTCTTGGTCTGGGCTGCTTCATGCCCATTATTTTGACCATCATCAGTTTAGTTTTTGAGAAGGAAAACGTCCGCGCGACGATGATGAGCATCGCCTCCATCGTCTTTAATACCGGCATGATCGTTTTGACCATTGTCGCGGGCATCCTTGGAGCGATCTCTTGGAATCTTGCCTGGGGCATCTATCTGCTTGCGCTGCTGCCCTTCGCGCTGGCGATATTTCTGATCAATCCTCAAAACGTTCCCAAGGCGCCTGAGGTGGACAGTTCGGGCGAAAAGGTGAAGATCAGACTGCCTGTTGCCGGCTGGCTTTTGCTCATCCTCTTCCTCGGCGCAATCATCATGAGCCAATCACTGTTCAATCTGGGTGGTGTTACCATCAGTTCTGTAGTGGATGACCCCGCCGTCATCGGCACGGTGTTCTCGCTGTTCTCTGTTGGGGCCTACGGCGCCTCCTTCCTGTTCTTCATCGGCTATAAATACCTCAAGGCCAATGTCATCCCTGTGTTTTGGATCGTAGGCATTCTTGGCTACGTCTGCTGGTTGGCAGCGCATATGACCGGCAATGTCATACTCTTCTATGTGGCCATCATCCTTGCCGGCTTTGGCTCCAATACCCTGACCATCGGCGTCCCCATGGTTCTCTCCACACTCGTCGCCCCGGCCATCGTCTCGGCCGTGATGGGTTTCAGCTACGTCTTCATGAACGGCGGCGGTTTTATCGCAACACCGCTTGATGCGGCCATCACCGCCATTGCAGGCGCCGATTCCATTTTGAGTTCCGTCTGGATATTTGACATTATTCTTGGGGTCGTTGTTTTGGTCGGCCTGTTCATAGTCGCCCGGCAGGTAAACGCGATAAAGGCTAAAGAGGCTGCGGAGGGCGGCGAATAAACACCGCCTTAGAGAGCAAGGGAGATGATGGTCTATGCCCGACGGCGTAAAAACGACGATAAAAACTATGGGATTTTGCGGGCCCTGCTCTGCTTCTGAGCCTGCGGAAGTAGATACGATAGACGGACGTATTGTTCGCGTTCGACCCTTCGATTACCAGTTGGCCAGTACCGGAAAGCTGGCTCGTTGGAGCATCAGGGCGCGCGGTCGGGAGTTTGTCTCCGCAGAGAAATCCGAGATCACCCCCTTTGCTCTGGCCACCAAACAGCGTGTTTATTCTCCAAATCGCATACTTTATCCGATGAAGCGCATAGATTGGGATCCGCAAGGTGAGCGAAACCCGCAAAACCGCGGTACCTCTAAATACCAGCGTATCTCCTGGGACGAGGCGGCAGGCCTGATAGCCAGCGAGGTACAGCGGATTCATCAGAAGTACGGCGCAAACTCAATCTTCGTACAGTCTGACGGCCACCATCAGGTAAAGACCCTGCATGGGCCGCGGGGATGTGAGGGAGCGCTGCTCGACGCCATGGGCGGCTATTGTCAACAGGCGCGCAACCCCGACAGTTGGGAGGGCTGGTACTGGGGAGCCAAGCATATCTGGGGCTGCGATCCGGTTGGCCAGGGTAATCAGAACAACCTCTTTTACGATGTCGCACAAAACTCCGACAGTGTGCTTTTCTGGGGTTGTGACGTAGTGACCACGCCCTGGGGCTGGGGTGGACATTTTCCCAGTCGCTACTGCTTTTTCCTGCGCGACATCGGTGTGCGCCAGATCTACATCTGCCCCGACGTCAATTATGCGGCGGCGGTACATGCTGACAAATGGATTCCCGTGCTGCCCAACACCGACTCTGCCCTGCAGTTGGCCATTGCCTATGTCTGGATGACCGAAGACCTCTACGATAAAGATTACATCGCAACGCACGCACTGGGTTTTGACTGGTTTGAGCATCATGTAATGGGCGGCGACGACAACATCGCCAAAACGCCGGAATGGGCTGAAGGAGTCTGTGGCGTGCCCGCTCGTATTATCAAGGCCTTGGCGCGCAGCTGGGCAAAGCAAAACGTATCCATTGCTCACGGCAACGGAGGCTCCTTCATCCGCTCCACGTATTCACACGAGCCTGCCCGGCTGGAGGTGGCTTTGCTGGGAATGCAGGCCTTGGGCCATCCCGGGCGCAATCAGTTGAAGATGATGGAGTACCAGCTCTACAGCCTGGCGGAAACCTCACCGGTGCCGCGCGCCCAGTTCATCCCCGACCTGATGTCTCTGCTCTTGCCCTATACTCCCGACGACCGTCCGGCAATCGTTCCCGAGACCCTGGTTCCGGAGGCTCTGGCAGGCGATTTTGATGCTGATAATCCTTTGACCTGGTACGGCTGCACGGTGGCCGGTGTGCCGGTTGAGGAT
>JAISMZ010000139.1 GCA_031276475.1 Coriobacteriales bacterium | reverse complement strand
CAGGCCGTGGAGGCCAAGGAGCGGGTGCTGGTCAAGGAGGAGAACCAGACGCTGGCCACCATCACCTTGCAAAACTACTTCCGTCTTTACAAAAAGCTTTCCGGCATGACCGGTACCGCCATGACCGAGGACAGCGAGTTTCGCCAGATCTACAAACTACCGGTGATGGCGATTCCCTCAAACAGGCCGGTGATCCGCGTCGATCACGTCGATCTGGTTTATCGCACGCTGGAAGCCAAATATCGGGCCGTGGCCACCGACATCGCCGAGCGCCACGCCGCAGGTCAGCCGACGCTGGTCGGTACGGTTTCCATCGAGAACTCCGAGCTGCTCTCGCGGCTGTTGGACAAACGCGGCATTCCCCACGAAGTGCTCAACGCCAAGCACCACGAGCGTGAGGCCCACATCGTTGCCCAGGCCGGACGCGTTGGCGCGGTGACCATCGCCACCAACATGGCGGGCCGTGGTACCGACATCCTGCTCGGCGGCAACCCCGATTTTCTGGCCGATGAGCTTTTGGCCAATGCCGGTATCAGCGCCGAGGAGGCCAGCGAGGCCGACCTTGAGCGGGCTCGTGTTGAGGCCGAAGAAATTACCAGAGAGGAACACGAGCAGGTGGTGGCGGCCGGCGGCCTGTGCGTCATTGGGACCGAGCGCCACGAGGCGCGCCGCATCGACAATCAGCTGCGCGGACGTTCCGGACGTCAGGGCGATCCCGGCGCTACCCAGTTCTACCTCTCGCTGGAAGACGACCTGATGCGCCTGTTTGGCGGCGACCGGATGGAGCGCGTCTCTAACCTGATGCAGCGCACCAACCTCGACGATGACGTTCCCATCGAGAACAACATGGTCTCAAAGGCAATCGAGAGCGCCCAGCGCCAGGTTGAGTCGATGCACTTTGATTCCCGTAAGCGGGTGCTGGAATACGACGACGTAATGAATCTGCAGCGGGCAGCCATCTACAAGGAGCGCAACGCCATCCTCGACGGCAAAGACATTCACCAGCGGGCTTTGGAGATCATCGAGGACACGGTGCGCGGCGCTTTGGAGACCTACGGTGCGGCGGTGATGGATGATTGGGACTGGGACGGCCTGAACAAGTGGCTGCAGGAGTTGACCGGCATCGAGACGGCCTCGGCGCGCGACCTGATTACCACCTACGACGATGAGGCGGCCTTTGGTGAGTCACTGCTTGGTTACCTGGAAGGCGTGCTGGCAAAAAAGGAGGAGACGCTGGGCGCTGAGTCCCTGCGCCGTTTAGAGACTCAGGTGATGCTGAGGATCATGGATACGCGCTGGATGAACCACATGCAGGAAATGGATTACCTCAAACAGGGTATTGGCCTGCGCGCCTTTGGCCAGCGCGACCCGCTGACGGAGTACAAAAGTGAGGCTCATGCCGCTTTTGGCCTTCTGCGCGATACGATGTATGAGGATTTTCTGCGCACAATTTTGCGCATTCAGATTGCTATATCTGAGGAACAGGCGCCGTCGCCTCTGGCTGGAGCCCGTTATTCGGGCCCGTCGGAGGACGTGCCTTCGGTTACCCGCGATGCACGGATGCAGGCCGCCCGCCAATACGCCCAACAGCAGGGAGCTGCGGCCGCCGCAGCCACCGGGCGTGGGCAGGCTCAGCCCGGCGCCACCAAGACCGCGACCATCGTCAAGGATAAAGACGATCCCTTTGCCAACGTCGGCCGCAACGATCCCTGTCCCTGCGGCAGCGGCAAAAAATATAAGAACTGTTGCATGAGGACACGGCAGTGATGACTGTGGCGGCCCTCAAAAGCGGCGCGAATGCGGCGGCGCCTGTGAACGAAAATCAGAGGATGCGATGAGTGAAGAGATGACAGCCGTGCTGGAGCAGCTTCACGGGCGACTGCAACACGCCCGCGATTATCTGCGTCTGGACGAGAAGCGCGCGGAGCTGGCTGCTCTGGAGCAGGCTTTTACTGAGCCGGGATTTTGGGACGACCAGACCCGAGCGCAGCAGCTCTCCAAGCAGGCGGCTGACCTGCGCAGCGACATAACCGATTACGATTCCGCGCTGGTGCTCTACGAGGACGCCTATGCCGCCTATGAGTTGGCGGCGTTGGAAGACGACGAGTCCTTTGCCGAGGAGGCCGCGCGCAATGTTGAGGAGTTGCAAACCGCCCTGGACTCCATTGAGTTGGCTTCCTGGTTTGACGGCGAGTATGATCACGGCGATGCCATCGTCTCGATAAACCCCGGCCAGGGCGGCCTTGAGGCGCAGGACTGGGCGGGCATGCTCTTTCGGATGTATCTGCGCTACGCCCAGCGTCGCGGTTGGTCGGTGGAGGTGCTCGATGCCCCCGCCGGTGAGGTGATCGGCATCGATCACGCGACCTTCATTGTCTCCGGCCGTAACGCTTACGGAATGCTGCGCGCTGAGCAGGGGACGCATCGGCTGGTGCGCATCTCGCCGACCGACGAGAAGAAGCGCCGCCAGACCACCTTTGCCGGTGTGGAGGTCTTGCCGGTGTTGCCGGAGGACATTGAGCTGAACATCAACCCGGCCGATCTGCGCATCGATGTCTATCGCTCCAGCGGGCCTGGCGGTCAGAGCGTGAATACCACCGATTCTGCCGTGCGGATCACCCACGAGCCCACGGGGCTGGTGGTGACCTGCCAAAACGAGAAGTCCCAGCTGCAAAACCGCGAAGCGGCGATGAAGATTTTGCGGGCCCGCCTCTATGAATTGGAGGAGGCCAAACGTCAGGCCGAGATCGCCGAGCTGCGCGGCGTGCGCACCGAGGCATCCTGGGGCAATCAGATTCGCAACTATGTGCTCTATCCCTATCAACTGGTAAAAGACGTGCGTACCGGCACCGAACGAGGCAACGTGGCTTCGGTTTTGGAGGATGGCGACCTCGATGCCTTCATCATTGCCTTTCATCGTTGGAGGGTTGGAAACGGAGAGCGTAATGGCGTTTGACGAACAGGCGGTGCGGCTGCGGGCCTGCCGTATTCGTAAAAGCATCATCGAGATGATCGGCGCGGCCGGCAGCGGACATCCCGGCGGCTCGCTCAGTGCGGCCGATATTCTCGCGACCTTGTATTTTGGCGACGTTTTGCGCTACGATGCCGATCGGCCGGACTGGCCAGATCGTGACCGCTTCATCCTCAGTAAGGGCCATGCCGCTCCGGTGCTCTATGCGACCCTGGCCGAGATGGGGCTTATCCCTCACGATGAACTGTTGACACTGCGCAGGCTCGGTTCGCGCCTGCAGGGTCATCCCGATTCGCGCAAGCTGCCCGGTGTGGAAGTCTCAACCGGCTCACTTGGCCAGGGTCTCTCGATTGCTGCGGGTTTGGCGTTGGGGCTCGGCAGTGCTGAAGCAGGCGCAGCGGCAGGCGGGTTTGTTCCCGCTGAAGCAGGCGCTGGGTTGGGCGAGGCCGCGTCCGGCACGCCGGTCGCTCCGCAACCGCCTACGGTCTACGTCCTTCTTGGCGATGGTGAACTGCAGGAAGGTCAGGTCTGGGAAGCGGCGATGTTTGCGGCCCATCGCAGGCTGAACAACCTCGTTGCCATCATTGACAACAACGGTCTACAGATTGACGGCCGCCTTGAGGAGGTCGTCGGCCTGGGCAGCATCGAGGCGAAGTTCAAGGCCTTTAACTGGCAGGTCCTGCAAGCCGACGGCCATGACATCGCAGCGCTGAAGGCCGCCTTTACCAGTACCGCAAAACTCCAGGCGGGCCCGGTGGTGATCATCGCCAAGACGGTGAAGGGTAAAGGCGTCAACTTCATGGAAGGCCAGTGTGGTTGGCATGGTAAGGCACCGAGCGTCGAGCAGTGTGCGCAGGCGCTGAGCGGATTGGCGGATGGCGATGAGTGAGAAAACAGCCCCGGCAAAGGCAGCCACGCGCGCGGCTTTAGGGGACAGCCTCGTGGAGCTTTTGCACGAAGGCGTTGATGTCGTTGCCGTTGATGCCGACCTTTCCGGTTCCACCACGATGGCCAAACTGGGCAGCGTGGCTCCCGAACGCCTGATTAATGTTGGTATTGCTGAACAGAATATGATTGACGTTGCAGCCGGATTGTCGTTGGCCGGCAAGGTGGCCTTTACCGGTTCGTTTGCCGTCTTTGGCACCGGGCGGGTTTACGATCAGATTCGCAATACCGTCTGCTACGCCAACCTGAACGTCAAAATCAGCCCGACTCATGCCGGCATCTCAGTGGGGCCGGACGGTGGCAGCCATCAGATGATCGAAGACATTGCCTTAATGCGCGTGTTGCCAAATATGCGCGTTTTGGTGCCGGCCGACTATGCTTCGGCCCGCCAGGCTCTGCGCCTTGCCGCATTTACTCCCGGGCCCGTCTACGTTCGCCTGGGGCGGGCGGCCCTGCCGCAGATATATGACGAACAGCAGCGTTTTGCGCTCGGCAATGCCCTCTTGCTGCGACCGGGGACCGACGTCACGCTTATCGCCTGCGGGGCCGAGGTCGCCGAAGCTCTGACTGCCGCCGAGCTTTTGCTCCAGCACGACGTTCATGCCGAGGTAATAGATGCTTTCTCGATAAAACCACTAGACGCCTCTACCATTTTGCAAAGCGTCGCCCGTACCGGCGCCGTGGTCAGCTGCGAGGAGCATTCTGTGATTGGAGGACTGGGTTCTGCCATAGCCGAGTTGCTCGCCGAAAACCCCGGCCTGGCAAAGCGACCGCTGGCGCGTGTGGGCGTGCAGGACCGCTTTGGCACCTCCGGCAACACGCCTGAACTTTTTGCGGAATACCGCCTGGACGGCGAGGCGATAGCGCAGGCGGCCCTGTCTGTGGTATAATCCGACTGTTTGCCTGTCAGGGCATCTTTTATGTTCGCCTCAGGCGTGCAGGTTGTTCTGACCGGGTGAGCCTCCAGCAAGAAACCATGTTCAAACGAATGGAGAAGATGTGACCGAGCACGTACAATCTCAGAGGCAGGATAACGCCTCGGGCCTTCCTTCAGACCGTTTACCGTCGCTTCAGCCGCTGTCGACGCAGGCGGCACCGGCACCAACAGCAGCAACGCCGCCCGTTGAACTGCCGTCGCTTCAGCCAGAGCCAGACGCCATTGACCTGGACAAACTGGGCCAGACAGCCGCTTTTGCCGCTTACAAGGCAGGTGGGCCACTGCCGCAAGACACCGACGATCTCACCTCCGATGACCCTGCCAACGCTCCTCGCACTGCCGCTCCCTCAGTGGCAGGCATCAGCAGTCCTTCCAGCAAACCGGTGGTGCTCTTTGACAAGGTCAGCAAGGTATATCCAGCCCAACCGGACAGGCCAGCTCTGAGCAACATCTCACTGGGCATCACCGCCGGTGAGTTTGTCTTTTTGGTGGGACACTCAGGTTCCGGTAAATCGACCTTCATCCGCCTGATCAACCGCGAGTTCATCGCCACCAGCGGCAAAATCTATGTTGCTGGCGAGGAATTGCGTTCAATGCGGCGCTGGCGGGTACCTTATCTACGTCGTAACATCGGTTGCGTCTTTCAGGATTTTAAGCTGCTGCCCAACAAGTCTGCCTTTCAGAATGTGGCTTTCGCCTTAGAGGTCATCGGCAAGTCCAAGCATATCATTCGCACGCAGGTTCCCGAGGTTTTGCGCCTGGTGGGCCTGGAGGACAAGATGGACAAGCTTCCCGATCAGCTCTCGGGCGGTGAGCAACAGCGGGTCTCCATCGCCCGAGCCATTGTTAATCGGCCACCGATGTTGATCTGCGACGAGCCTACGGGCAATCTCGACCCTCAGACCTCCTTAGGGATCATGCGCCTGCTCGACCGCATCAACCGCACGGGTACCACCATCGTCGTTGCCACGCACGACCGCGAGATGGTCGATTCGATGCGCAAGCGGGTCGTCGCCTTAGAAAACGGCTATCTCGTCCGCGACCAGGACAAGGGGGTGTACGGAAGCGATGCATAGTCTTCTCTACTTCATCCGTGAGGCCCTCAGCAATTCCCGCCGCAACTTTGGCACCACCTTTGGTGCTGTGGTGACCATCTTTCTTTCGCTTCTGGTGATTGGGATATTCACGGTCGCCAGCCTGATCGTCGACCGTATTGTCTACAGCGTCGAGCAGCAGGTTTCGATCTCAATCTTTTTGAGCGACGACGCCGCACAGACTGACGTCAACACGCT
Source organism: Coriobacteriales bacterium (assembly GCA_031276475.1). Classification (GTDB taxonomy): domain Bacteria; phylum Actinomycetota; class Coriobacteriia; order Coriobacteriales; family UBA8131; genus JAISMZ01. The sequence continues at coordinate 2,904 of JAISMZ010000139.1, read as the reverse complement.
GATCAGCTACGCCACCGAGTTAGAAGGTGTTGCCAAGGTGACCTATGTCTCAAAAGAGGAAGCTCTGGAGCGCTTTAAGGAGATGTCCAGTCCCAATCCCGAAATCACCGAGCAACTCGATGGCAACCCCCTTCCGGCTTCGGTAGAGATTGAGATGAGCGAACCGGAGAAGATCACGGCGGTCGCCGAGCAGACGATGGCCAATCCGCTCTATGCTAAGATCATCGAGTCACCAGACGACCCCGACCGATCGATCCGGTACGGCCAAAAAATCGTCGACCAGATGTTTGCCGTAACCAACGTCATCCGCATCGTCTGCATGGTATTGGTGGTGCTGCTGATCTTTGTGGCTCTGGTCTTCATTAACAATACCATCCGTCTGGCCATCCTCGCGCGCCGCAAGGAAATAGCCATCATGCGTCTCGTCGGCGCTTCCAACGGCTTTATCCGCGGACCGTTTTTGATGGAGGGCGCCTTGCAGGCACTGGTCGGTTCTGGATTGGCAATACTTTGCATCCATGGCCTGGTATCGTTTTTGATTCCCAAGATGAACGAGTTCTTTGCCTGGCTGCCCATCGACTACGCCAGTATGCAGATCTGGGCGGTCTATCTGATCCTCCTCGGGGTCGGCCTGCTTATCGGCCTGTTTGGCTCGGCCTGGGCGATGCGTCGCTATCTGCGGGTCTAGGGAGGCGCTGATCAGCACGCGCGCGCTCTTTTGTGATTGTCCTGTTGCGGCTTTGGCGGCTTTGCCCAAGCGTGCCGAGCAACGACGCGGCCATGGCGCGCAGATCGCGTAAAGGTCGCCGGCGCCGCGACGATGTCAGCGTTGGCACCATCCAGATTGCCTGGCGTGGCTACGCCTTTGTCGATACGCCGGAAGGCAGTTTCTTCGTCTTGCCCAGCCGTTTGAACGGAGCCATGGACGGCGATCTTGTGGAGGTCGTACACCTGCGCGCTCAGGAGGCACGACGCCGACAGGCGCTGAAGCGGCAGCGCTCTCAGTCTTCAACCAGCCATGCCGGGGAAGAGGAGGGCTCTCCTGTCCAGCGAAAACTGCTTGGCGGCGTGCGTCGGGTCTTGGAGCGGGCGCATCAGAGCCTGGTTGGCATTCTTGAGCACAAAGACGGCCTGGGGGTTGTCGTCGTCGCTGACGGCCGGGTCTTTCACGACGTCTTTCTCGACCCCCGCTATCCCGGCAAGCCGGCCCACGATGGCGACGTTGTTGTCGTGCAGATAACGAGCTACCCGTCGCGGCGCGAAGCCTGTGCCGGCTACATCATCGAGGTCGTCGGCGGAAGTGAGATGACCGGCATTGACATCGAGATGATAATCCGCCGCTATCGGTTGGAGACGCGCTTTACGGCGTCTGCTCTGGAAGAAGCGCGGGCGGGGGCGTTGCGCCAGGCGGGCGGTGGTGTTGTTGAGGAGGCGACAGACACTCTGCTTTCGCGCCGTGACCTGCGGGAACGTCTGATCTTCAGCATCGACCCCGCAGATGCCCGCGATTTTGACGATGCACTGAGCGTCGACTACCTCGACGGTCGGCTGCGGCTTGGCGTGCATATCGCTGATGTCAGTGCCTACGTGCCCTGGGACTCGTCGCTGGACCTTGACGCTCGCCGCCGGGGCACCAGTGTCTACCTGCCGGATCGCGTGGTGCCGATGCTGCCGCCGGAGCTCTCCGATGATGTCTGCTCACTTCGACCCAACAGCGACCGCCTGGCCTTCAGCGTCGATCTCTTCTTGCGTGCGGACGGCAGTGTTGAGGACGCAAAGTTCTATCCGTCATTGATTCACTCCCGAGCTCGCCTGAACTACGATCAGGTACAAGCGGCTTTGGAGAAGACCGATGACACCGGTATCAGTCCCGACGTCCTGGAGCGGCTTTTTATCCTCGATAAACTGGCTCGTAAGCTCACCGCCCGTCGCGAACGCCGCGGAGCGCTGGATTTTGACACGGCCCAGATGCGCGTCGTGCTCAACGCGCAGGGAACGCCCGTTGGTGTGCGTCTGCGTCGCAAGAACCGGGCGACGGCGCTGGTGGAAGAAGCGATGATTGCCGCCAATGAGGCTGTGGCTGCCTGCATGCTCAAAGCCGGCGCTGCGATGATCTACCGCATTCATGACGAGCCGCTACAGACCGCCCTCGATGAACTGATGCCCACGCTCAGGGAGTTTGGCTACGCCCTTGAGGCGGCTCCGAGAACCTCTCTGGAGATTCAGGAGCTGCTGTTGGCCAGCCGCTTTAAAGCGGAATACGACCTCGTCAGTACCTTGTTGTTGCGGGCCATGCGGCGGGCTCGTTACCACAGCGCCTTCACCACCCACTTTGGCCTGGCCTCGGCAGCCTACACGCACTTCACCTCGCCGATCCGCCGCTACCCCGACCTGATGGTGCACCGTCTGTTGCGCTATCATTTGGCACGACGCCGGCCACCGGCAGAAATGCTCGCCGTTCTCGACAACATTTGTGAGATCAGCTCGGACGCCGAACAGCGTGCGGAGGCGGCCAGCCTCGACGCTCATAAGCTGAAGCTCTGTGAGTTCTTATCCACAAGGATCGGCCAGTGCTTTAGAGGTATCATCAGCGGTGTTAACAGCCACGGCTTTTACGTGCGAGAAGACGGTATGCATGCGGAGGGCTTTGTGGAGCGCGATGGTCTGGATGCAGGTTTTTGCTACGAAGCAACACGACATCGCTGGGTGGATCATGCCAGCGGGCGCACCTACCGTCTGGGCCAGACGGTCGATGTGGAGCTTGCTGCTGTGGACATCGTCCGAAGCTACATCAGTTTTGTGTTAAGATAACTGCTTTCGCCTGAAAGGGAGGACGGCAATGAACAAGAACGACTTGGAATTTCTACGCGCGCTGACCGAGGCGCCCTCGCCCAGAGGCTATGA
>JAISMZ010000127.1 GCA_031276475.1 Coriobacteriales bacterium | reverse complement strand
CCGATCATACCCTACGCTTCCCACACAGCCCTGTGCCGAAAGATACGTAATGCACATGTGGCTCTCTCCGCCCCCCCCCCCCCCCCCCCACGCCCCTTGTCCCCCGCGCAGGGGGAACTATATCTCCCGTCGGAACCGTTTTGTCAAGGCCACGACATCGCCCTCGTCAACGAGCCCTGCTTTCTCGAATTCGCCCTGCATCGCATCTTGGAACTCGCGCATAGCCCTGATGGCTGGGTTTTCCTCTGCGTAGTCACTTTCATTCATCAGTACGACCTTATTGCCTTCGCAGACCAGCGTGACCCTGTCCCCTGGGGTAAGCCCCAAGACTTTGCGGATATCGGACGGGAGCGTTATTTGGCCTTTGGTCATAACTTTGGCGTTTTCAACGATCATCTCTGCAACCTCCGTTAGCTTGCAGGGCATTTCCGATTTGCCCTACGTCAATTATACAGCAACGGGCAAAGGATGAAAAGTATTCTGGCAACAACTATATCTTCTGCAAATGTTGATGTTGGATGACAAAATCGTACCGTCCCATTTGTCAATATGTTGGTATCAAGCATGACGCGCATGGCTATTTTTGCGCTTTTTTGGTTCTGCGGTGTGCTTTGACCAGCGCTACGACGTCGTCCTCGTTATCAAGACCCATGCTTTGAGCAATACCAGCGCAGGCGTTTTGAGCCTCCTTAAGCACGAGCATGGTGGAGTTGGCCATTGTAAGCTTGGCGAGTTCCATATATACCACCTCGGCATCCGTACGCAATTCTCGTTAGATTCATTAATTACATTATATCCGTTACTGCTCGTGCTGCAAGGTGAGGATTGGCTGGGGAGGGTTTCCTGTCAAGATATCGACGAAGGGTGTCACACCCGCGTCACACCCGCGTCACAGCGCGTCAAGCTGCGACTATTTTAGTATTAAAAAGTAAAATAGTCGCAATAAACTTTTGCCAGCTTCTACCCCCACACATCCCAGACTGCAATTACCTGCTACAATTGGCCTACTGCAAAGCTTTTCTGGGTTGAAAGGATGATCCCGCCAGCTACCGGTCAGACGGTGACAAAAACACACAAAAAGTTCACGCCAGGAAACGAGTGAGACACCATGCGGATAGAATATCTCAGGGAGTTCTTGATCTTGTCTGAAGCCGACAACTTTGCGGTTGCCGCCGACAGGCTTTTTGTGTCCGTTTCCAGCATCAGCAGGCATTTAGCTGTGCTTGAGGCGGAGTTGGGCCTGCAGTTGCTAGATCGCAGTGCAAGGCAGATCAGGCTCACAGAGCAGGGGATTGTTTGCAGGCAATCATTTGAGCAGATCGTAGCAATCGCTGACAGTCTGCTGGAGTATTCCAAAAGCGTCCAGGGAAAAATCAGCGGAACACTCAAGATCAGCGTGCCCTACTACTCCTATGACGTCAGATTTGCTGATATGCTTTCGCGGTTTGAAAGCGAATATCCCGACGTGTCAATAAAGATCGCGACCAGCCAGCCTCAGGGGCTCTATGACGATCTTTTGCAGCATCGCGTCGACCTTGGTTTTCTGCCCGGCCCCTTTACCGGGGACGAAGCGATAATCTTTGTGCCGATGTACCGCTCAAAGTACATCGCCCTGCTCTCCACAGAGCACCGTCTGGCAGGCAGGCCCTGCCTGTCCCTCAGCGACTTGGTTGATGAGCTGCTGGTAGAGCTTGAGGATGAGAGCTTCTCCAATGCTGTTACCCGCAATTCTTTGGCAAGATGCAACTTCGCCTTCAAGCGCACCGCCATGACCCACAACATCGAATCTGTTCCTGGGGCGATACGCAAAAACAATGGAGTGCACATCTCCGGCCTGGATGTTAGCAAGCAGGCCAGTTTGGGGATCTCCTACATCCCAATAGCAGACGAAAACTTCTATTACGAATACAGTATCGCATACCATGCGGGCAACACCAATCCCCTGGTGCCGGTGATTATGGAATTCCTCACTCATTACCAGCAACGCTGAGCAATCGCCGCCAGTCATTGCAGAAGTTGAAGCCCCTGTTGCAGTATCTGCAGGGCTAAATCTGCCCTGCATGTGCTTTCATTTATCCATAATCAATTTGGAGAAGGGAATCATGATGCAGGCAAAGCAAGCGTTAATCGGGAGGCGGATATGAAAGTTGAGAACTCAAGCGTTGCCGACCAGTCAGTTATCAAGTCGTTGGGCTGGCTGGGTTTTGGCGGCACCTGCAACACGGCTCGGGTCGACTCTAAGGATGGGCGCATTGTCCGTATCCGACCGCTGCACTATGACGAGCGCTACACGTCAGAGGAGCTTAACGAGTGGTGCATCGAGAAAGACGGCAAGCAGTTCAAGGCCGGCATGAAGTCGCTGCTGCCGCCGCTTTCGCTGGCTTACAAGACGCGCACCTACTCTCCCAACCGCGTTCCTTATCCACTGATCCGCAGCGACTGGGATCCAAATGGCAAGCGCAATCCACAGAATCGTGGCAAATCAAAGTACCGGCGCATCTCGTGGGATCAGGCAACGGATATCATCGCCAGCGAGATTAAGCGAATTCATGATGCCTATGGGCCGTTTTCTGTCTATTGCCAAGGCGAAGGCCATGGCGAAGCGAAAAACTATAATGGCGCACATGGCTGTCAGACCGTAATGCTCTTTGAAGCTGGTGGCTGCACGGTGCAGGCCCGCCAGCCCGACAGCTGGGAGGGCTGGTATTGGGGTGCCAAACATATGTGGGGGATGGAGCCGGTGGGCGTCAACGGGCAGTGTACCAATGTCATTCCCGATATCACAAAAAACGGCGATGCGGTACTGTTTTGGGGCTGTGACCCAGAAACCACCCCCTGGGGTTGGGGCGGCCTGCAGCCGAGTCGCATCTGCTATTGGTTCAACGAGGTCGGTATCAAGTCGATTTTTATCTGCCCGGATGTCAATTACGCTGCCGCAGTACACGCTGACCGCTGGGTGCCGGTGCTTCCCAATACCGATGCTGCCCTGCAACTGGGCATCGCCCACGTCTGGCTCACTGAGGGTAGCTACGATAAGGACTACCTGGAAACCCACGCCATTGGCTTTGATTGGTTTGAGAGCTATGTGCTCGGTGGCATCGATGGCGTGGTCAAAACACCGTCCTGGGCGGCGGAGAAGTGCGGTATCCCGTCTTATCGCATCAAGGCGCTCGCCCGTTACTGGGCATCACATAATGTCTCCATTGCCCATTGCAATGGCGGCGGCTACATCCGCTCCGCGTTCTCGCACGAGCCGGCCCGGCTGGAAGTCGCGCTGCTGGCGATGCAGGCCATCGGCCATCCCGGCCGCCACCAGTTCCGCTTTATCGAGTGGAATGTCTTTGGTGAGCCACCGGTGCCGCCGTCTGAGAGCTATACCACTATGGCAAATGCCTACAATGGCTTCAACTTCAACCTGGGCGATTCGTTCATCACTAAAACAAAGCTCCATCACGCAATTTTGGACAAGCGAGCCGACTGGTGGGGCTGCACGTTGTGTATGGCGCCAAGACAAGACCAGTTCGTGCCACACCAATACCCGCTTACACCCCAGACCCATCCCATTCACATGATCTGGAGCGATACGCCCTGCTTCAGCACCTGTTGGAATGGTGGTTTTTTGTATGAAGACGCAATGCGTGATGAAAGCATCGAGTTCATTTTGGTCCAGCACCCGTGGATGGAAAACGATACTCTCTTTGCTGATATTATCCTGCCCATCGCGACGCTTCTTGAGTGCTACGACCTTGGTAATGAGAACATGAACGGCCAATATGGGATGATCTACATTGAGGATGCGGCCTGTGAGCCGGTTGGTGAGGCAACGGGCGACCACCAGGCGGTCTGCGAAATTGCCAGGAAGCTGGAGCGTTACGGTGGCGTATATCAGGGGCTGTTGGAGCGCTACACGGGCGGCATGGGGCAGGAGGAGAAGCTGCGCTATGGCTACGAGCACTCAGGCGCGCCGCATGATCTCAGCTATGATCAGCTGCGCGAACAGGGATTTTGGGCCTCGCCGATAAAGCAGGGCTGGGAGACAGATCCTGCCGGGATGATCAACTTTTATGAGGATCCGGAGTCTTTTCCGTTGCAGTCTCCCACCGGCAAAATCGAGTTCTATTCCACCACACTTGCCGAGAAGTTCCCCGAAGACAAGATACGGGCGCCTTATCCGCAATGGATTGAAGAGACTGACGAGCACCATGAGCGAATCGGCACCGACCGTGCCAGAGAATATCCCTTTTTACTGGTCAGCAACCATCCGCGTTGGCGGGTACACGCCGAGCACGACGACATGCCCTGGACGCGCGAGATTAAAACCTGCAAGGTCGTCGGTCCGGACGGCTACGCCTACGAGCCGGTCTGGATCCATCCTTCCGATGCCAGGCAGTATGGCATCGTCAGCGGTGATGTGGTCAAGCTGTTTAACGAACGGGGTACGGTGCTGGGCGGTGCTTACGTTACCGAGCGCATCATGCCCGGCGCACTTTACCAGGACCACGGCGCGCGCGTTGATTTTATCAGGTCTGGCTTTGGCGGCTTGGATCGCGGCGGTGCCAACAACCTCATCGCTCCGGACAACACTACCTCGCCCAACGTTGCCGGCGAAGTGACTAACGGCTTTTTGGTGGGCTTGGACAAGGCGGATGTGTTTGCCCTGGCCGAGCAGCACCCGCAACAGTTCTCGCGCCCCTATGACCCTGCGGTGGGGCTGATCGCGCAAGCCTATATAGAGGGAGATGAGTAAGCTATGACTAAGGTATTCCTGTTTGATTTTAATCGCTGCAATGGCTGTCATAACTGCCAGATCGCCTGCAAGGATGAGCATTGTGAGCAGGATTGGTCGCCTTATGCGGCAGCCCAGCCTCTGACCGGTCAGTTCTGGTGCAAGGTCAACGAATACGAGCGGGGTCAGGTGCCGTGGACGCGCGTCGCCTACGAGCCGGTGCTTTGTGGCCACTGCGCGGAGGCGCCCTGCATGGATGCAGCAGCTCTCGCGGGCAGACCGGAGGCGGTTTATCGTCGCCAAGATGGGCTGGTAATCATCGACCCACAAGCAGCGCATGGTCTTGTCGGCCTGGCAGAAAGCTGCCCAGTAAGCGCCATCTATTACAACAGCGAACGGGATCTGCCTCAGAAGTGTACGGGTTGTGCGCATCTGCTTGATGCCGGCTGGACAGAGCCGCGCTGTACGGATGCCTGCCCCACCGAGGCATTGCGTTTTGTGGACGAGGACGATGCGCGTCTCGGGGACGCAGAAGTCTTGGAGGCACTGGAGGACCACGCCCCAAAGCTGTATTACCTGAATCGCCCCAAACGCTTCATCGCTGGCACCCTTGTAGACATCGCTGCCGATGAGGTTGTCATCGGTGCAAAGGTGGAGTTATTGGATCAGAGCGGGAATGTCGTTCTGGTAACGGAAAGCGACGAGTTGGGAGACTTCAGGTTCGACCAGGTGGATAAGGCCGTCCATACCGTCAGGGCGTTGGGAAAAGACTTTGTAGCCGATGTCAGCGCGTGTGATCTCAGCCTTGGCGACATCGATATCGCGGCATAAAAACGCCACACGATTCTTAACCATCGGTGTCTTGAGTATTGCAGGCAGCGCAGCAAAAAGAAATGCAGTATCCGATTGGAGGCAGGTAAAAATGTACGAAGACTTCAAGGATCTTCATCCGATTGATTCCCGCAGGATCAGCATGCAGAAAAGACTTCTGAAAACAGAACATTGTCAGCCGAATTACTATGAGGGTGCATCCTGGATACCCTGCCTGTATGCGGCTCCTCCCGATAAGGAATATGCAAATGTTTTGGTCGCGGAAGAATATACCGGTTGGAGGGACGAGTCGTTGGCAACGCATCTGACCTGTGCGATTGCAAGCTCCCTTAATCCGCTGAGGACTTTGAGGGTATCTGGGAAAGACGCGCTCGCCTTTCTCAAATACAATCTGGTAAACGACTTTGACCGGTTTCCTCTGAACAGCACCAAACACGGGGTAGTGGTTAATGAAAGCGGCACCATTGCCGCTACGGGGGTCGCGATGAGAACGGGCGAGGAGCAGTTTGAGCTTTTTGCTTTTATTCCCATCCTCCAGGCGAGGTACGACCAGCAAAAGGATCGCTACGACGATCTGGCGGTGGAGGATATCTCCGAAGAGCTTTTTGCATTCCAGATGATGGGGCCTAAGTCGCTGGAAGTCCTTGAGGAGGCAACGGGAGAGGACCTCCATGATTTGCGGTTTGGCAGGACGAAGCATTCTTCAATCGACGGGCGCCAGGTCAGGATTCTGAGATTTGGGATGCACGGCGGACTGGGTTATGAGATTCACGGCAGCCGTGAAGATGCGGAGGAAGTCCACAGGAAGATCGTCGAGGTAGGCAACGGATACGGCATTCGCCTGTTGGGCTGGCTGGCATTTCTCCTCTCCCATACACCTGGTGCGAGCGTCCAGTTCTATCTGCACTACGACTTGGATTACAGCGGCGTACCCTATCAATACTTTGCAATGACTCCCGAGATGAACCAGATGATGGTTTCCTGGTCGGGAAGCGCGGGCAAGACGGCAGAAGGTGTTCATATGAACCCCTTCGAAGTCGGGCTGGGCAATATTGTTAATTTCAATCACGAATTTATAGGCAAAGAAGCGCTGCTTGCCTACAAGGCAAATCCCAAGCGAACGAATGTCACGCTGAAGTGGAACAAGGAAGATATCATCGAGGTCTTTGCCTCGCAGTTCAATACAGAAAGCGAGCCCTATCAACAGTTTGATCTGCCAGGTCAAGGCGCAGTAAGGGAGAATGTCATACTGGCTTCCAAAGATTATGTCCTCAACGACAAAGGGGAGAAAATCGGCATCAGCAGCGGCCGCACGTTCAGTCCTTTCCACGCAGAGATGGTTTCTCTGGCGGCCATCGATTTGGAATACGCACAAATCGGCAGTGAGCTATTCGTTTTGTGGGGCGATGAAGGCACGAGGCAAAAGCGGATCCGGGCAACGGTTGTGCCGACCCCCTTCAATACGCATTATTCCAATAAGACGTTTGACGTGAGCAGCATTCCCCGCCTGTCGGATAAACAAAACTGAAGTCGCAGATCTCTTGGAGGCCGTGCGGAAGCGGCGCAGCTCACCATGACCAAGCCGTCGCGAAAGGTGTTCTCCCCAGGGGCCGGTTCCCTGTCGCCAGGCGATTCAAGCTGACAATGCAGAGAACCTCCTCAACCGTTTGCCCAAAATGTTGTGGAGACCAGCGCCCCGTCCCATCTGCTATAGTTTGCCTGTAACTGTAAAGCCGCACCAAGGACAGGGAGCCCGCCGATGATCGAGCGCTACACCCGCCCCGAGATGGGTGCCATTTTTTCGCTGGAGAATAAATACAAGCTCTGGCAAGAGATTGAGGTCGCGGCCTGCGAGGCTCAGGCTGAGCTTGGGCAGACGGGCATCACCGCCGCCGACGCCGCCTGGATACGCGCCCACGCCGGCTTTTCTGTGGCCCGCATCGCCGAGATCGAGGCGGTCACCAACCACGACGTCATCGCCTTTCTGACCAACCTGGCCGAGCATATTGACGCTGAGGTACCCGCTGGCGAACCCAAACCCTCGCGCTGGGTGCACTATGGCATGACCTCCAGCGACCTGGGCGACACGGCGCTCTGCTGTCAGCTTGCCCAGGCCCTCAGTCTGCTGATACCGGCGCTGGGCAGGCTTGGCCAGACCGCACAGCGGCGCGCCTTTGAGCAACGCCAGACGCTTTGCGTGGGTCGCACCCATGGCATTCATGCCGAGCCGATGACCTTCGGCATGAAGTTCGCCTCCTGGGCCTGGGCCTTAAAGCGGGCCCAGACGCGCCTGGAGCAGGCTCGCGAGGCGATCGCCGTGGGCGCGCTGAGCGGCGCGGTGGGCTCCTATTCCAGCATCAGCCCCTCGGTGGAGGCCTTCGTCTGCGCCCAGCTGGGACTTGCGCCCGATCCGCTCTCCACGCAGGTGGTGGCCCGCGACCGTCACGCCCAGGTGGCCTCCGCCCTGGCGGTCTGCGCGGCAACGTTGGAGCAGATCGCCACCGAGCTGCGGGCCTTGCAGAAAAGCGACACGCTGGAGGCCGAGGAGCCCTTCACGCGCGGCCAGAAAGGTTCTTCGGCAATGCCCCACAAGCGCAATCCGATAACCTGCGAGCGAATCTGTGGCCTGGCGCGGGTGATTAAGGCCAATACCCAGGTGGCCCTGGATAACGTCGCCCTCTGGCACGAGCGCGACATCTCGCACAGCAGTGCCGAGCGCACGGCGCTGGTGGACAGCTTTATCGCCCTGGACTACATCCTGGCCAAGACCCAGTGGGTCGTGGAAGGCCTGGTCATCTACCCCGAGCGCTGCCTGGCCAACCTCAACGCCAGCCGCGGCCTGATCTATTCCAGCAAGGTGCTCCTGGCGCTGGTAGACACGGGCCTTACGCGCGAGGAGGCCTACGCGGTTGTGCAGGAGGCCGCGATGCGCGTCTGGGAAGACATCCAAAACGCACGTCCCGGCCGGAGTTTTCGCGAGCAGCTTGCCGCCGCCCCGGCCGCCGCCGCGCTCAGCGAGGCGCAGTTGGACGCGCTTTTTGACCCCTGGGGCTTCCTCGGCAACCTGGACACCGTCTTTGAGCGCCTGGAAGGGCTGGAGTTCTCCCAGGAAGGCGCTGATTAATCGGCGCCTCCCTAAGCTCTTTTCAGTTGGTGCCGCGGCGGTGTGCTACGCCTGCGGGGCGCAAAACCCGCATAGCTGTGGAGACAGACGCAGCGCCTGCAGGTCGCAGTTTGTGTCGCGTCAGCGATGGTTAGCAGGCTTGAGGCAGATCTCGCGAAACCTCAGACGGGCCAACGCTTCGCACTCGCCATTGATCTGGTAGTAGTGCTGCAGCATCCTGGTAATTGCATCGTCTGCTTTCTGATGTTTAGGCACCGAGCACACCTCCTCTTACTGTAGTGGACAGAATCGTAGCCAGTCGCGAATCGTCGTATAAACGGGCACAGATATACCATATCAAACTCCAGCCCTTTATGTTATTCTTTTTTGAGCAACAACTTTGCATTGTCAGCGAAACTGCGCTACTATGAAAAATTCGGCTCTGGAGAAGAAAGGCAATTTTCATGCCTAAGCAGCCAAAATACAATGCACAAAGGAGCTACGTCTGGATAATAGTCGTACTGGCGGCCTTCGCGGTTCCCATTGTTGCCCAGTGG
>JAISMZ010000122.1 GCA_031276475.1 Coriobacteriales bacterium | reverse complement strand
GGTGACACTTTTTACGTCCCCCTGTCATATCTGCCACATCAGCCCCTGCCACCTCAGCCCCTGCCACCTCAGCCCCTGCCACATCACGCCGTCCCCAACATCCTTGTGGTGGGCGACGACGACCAGGCGATCATGCGGTTCCAGGGTGCCAGCGTGACCTATATCAACCAGTTTGAACAGCACTATCCGCAGCTCAGCCGCTGCGTGCTGAAGACCAATTATCGCTCCACGCCTTCGCTGGTCGAACTCGGCAGGCATGTTGCCACGCAGATAGAGAACCGCAGCGTTGCCAGCCGCACGGAGAAGGTTCTGAGCGCCGCCCGCAGCGAGGACAAGCCCGCGCAGTTCGCGGTGCGCGCCTATCCCAGCAAAGAGACGCAGTATTTTGCAACAGCCCGGGCGATACGCGAGGCGATAGACGCCGGTTTCCTCCAGAAGAGCGCCAACCCTGACGAGGCGATTGCGGTAATCGCGCCAAAGCACGATGGGCTGCGCGGCATGATCCCCTATCTGAAGCTGTTTGAGATCCCCTTTAACTACCGCTATACCACCTCGGTGACCGGCATCGCCTCGCTGCAGAGCCTGTTGGCGCTGCTGCGGCTTTTGGCCGATTATTCCCGGGCTCGTCCCGCCTTTGCCGAGGCGAACCTGCCGCAGTTTTTGGCCGCGCCGGAGTTGGGGCTGGCGCCGGAGGACTATATCGGGCTGGCGCTTGAGGCCAAACGGCAGAATATCAGCTGGTTGGACGCGCTTAAGGCCAGTGCCAAGCCTGAGTTGCGCCGGCTGCACGCCCTGTTGTTGGAGCTTATCGCCGAGGCCGCCGCTGCCCCGGTGCGGCGGGTCATCGCCCGGGCCGCCGAGCCCTTTGTTGAGCATTGGAAGGCGCGCTCGGAGGAGGATCCCTTTGCCCTGATCGAGCTGAATTACGGTTTAAAGGCCCTGCTGGATTTTGTTGAGGGGGAGTTGGGCAGCGCAGACGTGGCGGGCGCGGCGGCGCTGCCCGGCGGCGCGACTGCTGTGGGCGGCGACCCGGCGGCGCTATCCGGCGACCCGGACGTGCCGGGCGGCGACCCGGCGGCGCTTCCCGGCGGCGCGGGCAGCTTTCGGCCAGCCGCGTTTGCCCCTCTGCGCCTGGCCGACGTGATGGACCGTTTTGCCGAGGCCGAGCGCTACGGGATAACCATTGACGCCTCGCTGCCGCTGGCCAGGGCCAGCGCGATAACCCTGACCACCGCGCACAGCTCCAAGGGCCTGGAGTTCGACCGCGTCTACCTGCTCGACGCCGACGACGCCAGCTGGCATCCTTCAAACAAGGGAGGTGCCCTGCTGCCCCAGAACCTGCTCTTTGGCAACCAGCGCGACCTCGACGATGCCCGCCGGCTGCTGTTCGTGGCTCTGACCCGCGCCCGCTTTGAGCTTCTGCCCAGCCACGGCGGCAGGGCGCTGACCCGCGAGCTGCTCGACGCCGTTGCCATCGAGCAGGTCAGCCTGCCTGCCGAGGAGCTGGTCGTGCTCTCCGAGAACAGCTGGCAGGACAGCTATCGTCTGAGCGGCGAAGAGTACCAGGAGCTGCTGCGCCACGACCTGGCCGAGATGAAGATGTCGGCCTCGCGGCTTAACGCCTTTGTGGAGTACCGCGACGACGGTGCCAACAGCAGCGAGTTCGTCTCCGCGAGCCTGCTGCGTCTGCCCTCCGAGCCGGCTGTCGCCACGGAGTTTGGCACGCTCGTCCATTCGCTGATGGAGGAGTACCTGAACCACGTCTTAAAAAGCGGCGAGCTGTCCCTGGAACGTCTTGCCGAGCGCTGCCATCAGCGCATCCAACGCCTGGATTTTGAGCCCACCGAGCTGGAGCAGATGCATCAGCGCCTGAACAGTGTGATAGCGCAGTTTTTGCCGCAGCTGGGCGACTACCTGAGCGGCGAGGCGCTCACGGAGCGCTGGGTGAACGCCGAGCTTGAGGGAATCCCGCTGGTTGGCAAATGCGACCTGCTGGTGCTGGACGAGGCGCAAAAAACCATCAAAGTGTTTGACTTTAAGACCACGCTGAAGCTGCCCGAAAGGCCTTCCAGCGCCTATATCCGCCAGCTCCAGTTCTACCGGCTGCTGCTGGAAAGCTCGCCCGAGTTCAGCGGCTACCGGGTCGCGAGCAGCGCCGACCTGTTGGTAGAGCCGCTGCGCGAGCTTAACTATCAGCTGCACCAACCGGAGTTCTTCTCGGTCAGTGACGCAGAGCTGGAGCAGCTCAGGCAGCTCGTCCAGGCGGTCTGGTTCCGCATCCAAAACGGGCTGTTTGACACCTCTGGCTTTAGCGATTCGTCTCATTACCAGCAAATGCTGGCCGCTAACCTGAGAGCCGACGGCACGCCGCGCAAGCGTCTGGACAGGCGGGCGTTGCAGGCCGCCTACGAGCAGTGGCTGATAGACGACTGGCGGGCGGCGGCGGGCACAGCCGCAACAGCCAGCGGGCCGAGCACATGAAAGTGTGGAGAAGGACGGGCATCTCGCCCGAGGACGCTCTCGCTGGTGAGTCACCCGCTCCCGCCTGCCCGCGCCGCGATGCAGGGAGCCAGCAGGATAGCCAGCAGGCCGGGCAGCGCCGCAACAGCCAGCCGATCGGCCACATCAGGCCCTGGATAGAGGCCCTGCGGCTGCGCACGTTGCCCCTGTCGCTGGCCGGCGCGATCATCGCCAGCGGTTGTGCTGTATCCTATAACAGTTTTCGCCCAGAAGTTTGCGCCCTGCTCGTGCTTACCGTCCTGCTCTTACAGGTGCTCTCAAACTTTGCCGACGAATACGGTGACCTCCAAAAAGGCGCCGACAACGACGCCCGCATCGGCCCGGTGCGCGCCATGCAGCGCGGCGAGATAAGCTTCAGCCAGATGCGCCGCGCGCTTATCGCTCTGGCCTTTGTTACGTTTGCCAGCGGCATCGCTTTGGTTCTGGTGGCGCTCGGGCTCGACCCGCTGCTGCTGGGCGTCTTTTTGGCGCTGGGTGTCCTGGTGCTGTTTGCGGCCATCGGCTACACGGTGGGCAAGCGCGCCTACGGCTATTATGGTCTCGGCGACGCATTCTGCCTGCTCTGCTTTGGCTGGCTGGCGGTTTGTGGCGGCTTTTTCCTCTACGCGCATTACCTCACCGTGCCGGTTGCCCTGGCCGCCACCGGCGTCGGCCTGCTGGTGGTCGGCGTCCTCAACCTGAACAATATGCGCGACCGTTTAACCGACGCCGACGCTGGCAAGAAGACGCTGGTGGTGCGAATCGGCGCCCGCGCGGCCCGGGTCTATCACAGCGTCTTGCTGCTTGGCGGCTTTGCCCTGCTCGCTTGGGCCATGACGCTGCTAGCCCTGCCCCAGCGCTACGCCCTTATCCAAATACCCGTCTTTTTGCTCGGCCTTATCCCCTTGGGCCTGAACCTCAAAGCCACCTTGGCGGTGCGCGAGCCCAAAGACTACGACCGCCTGATGCGCCCCCTGGCCCTGCTGATAATCCTCCTCAGCCTGGCCTTTGCGCTGCTGGTTAGTATATCTCCCTGGTAAATCGTCCGTCAGTCGCGCCACAGCCTTTCGGCGCCTCCCTAGGCCGGCATAACGCGGCTGCGGCCCTCAAGTTCGCGCAAAAGGTGTTCGCGCAAGTCGCAGAAGGTGTTCAAAAGACAGGCCTTTATCAGACGTGGAGATGCTACCCACCTGCTCCTGGTCGTTAAAAATGTGGAGAATCACCCAGCTTCTCCCTTTCTGTATCTTCGGCTTTGGCTCCGTCTGCTATCATCAGCCGCAGCCCCAGTGCGCTTGCGACCTTCAGCGCTTTACCGAGCTCCACAGTAGGCTTGCCGTTTTCCAGGTCGGAGAGGA
>JAISMZ010000104.1 GCA_031276475.1 Coriobacteriales bacterium | reverse complement strand
ATGGCCTGTCCCTGCGGTCTTTTGTGTGGCCCTCTGAAAGGAAGCGGTAGGCAAAAGGACGTATTGCCGGCCTGCGTGGGACGTCTGCTGCTAATTTTTAACGCTTGTGCGCCGAATTGCACTGATTTCGGGAGTTTTTGCTAAAAATTTGCGGTTGTGTGCAGTTAATTTGATTTTATTTTCCGTTTACGGACGAAATTCAACCGTTCATCTTAAGAAGCTGCCCGTAAAACCCTCAAAACCCCTCAGAATCAGTCGATTTTGACGCACAACCGCAAATTTTTAGCAATAACTCCTGAAATCCCGACAGAGGCCTGTATTTAGCCGGCAGTTAAAAGGGTTTAGGGAATGTTCTGTCCCTGGCAAAGGCGCACGCCCACACAACGGCTGTGGAAAATTAACCCTACGGTTTAATTTTCCACAGCCGGGCGCAAGGCTATTGCGAAGGAAGTTTTCCGAAGGCACCTGGGAGGAGCCGGCACTTCATGTCAGAGTTATCTTTCGGGGGGCAACATGAGAATGGCAATCAAACAACTGACACACTGTCTGGGGCTTCCGCGAAACTCGAAAGTGCGGAGCGACTGGATTTTGCGGGGTGAGAGGCATTTGCTGGCACAACCTTTAAGAAAGTTGTAAGAATTTGATGCGTTGAATTGTAAGAAGCGGATGCTACGATGATTGTTGACAGGATACCGGGCACGGCAACAAAAGGCGGCATGAGATGAGAGACGACGCAGAAAGCAGGCGCGCTGTGAGCGAACCGCCCGCGCCCGCCACGCCAAGGGGATCTTCATTTGCGAATTGCGGCGCGGCGGCTACGGCTTCCTCTCAAACAACGGCCACCCCATCCACAGCAACCGCCCCGCAAACGCCGGCCACGCCGCCCACAACGACCGCCCCACAGGCGTCAGCGTCTCCGCGAACGATACTGGTGGCCGACGACGATGTCTCGATAGCGCAAGCCCTTGAGATATGGCTGCGCGGCGAAGGCTACGAGGTGCGTCTGGCCGCAGACGGGTTGGAGGCCGTACGCATCGCCTCGACGGAGGACGTGGCGCTCGTCATCATGGACGTGATGATGCCGGGCATTGACGGCCTGAGTGCGACCATGCGGGTGCGCGAGCAAAAAGACATCCCAATCCTGATGCTTTCCGCAAAATCTGAAGATCTGGATAAGGTCGCCGGGTTGGGCATCGGCGCGGACGACTACGTGACCAAGCCCTTCTCCCCCATCGAGCTGTTGGCACGGGTCAAGGCGCTGCTGCGACGGGCCGATCGAGCGGCGGGGACGGCCGCAGCGCAGGCGGCGACAGCTGGGCTGGCCGGCAAAGCTGCAGGCGCAGGCGGGCATGAAGGCTCCGGCAAGGCTGCAGGCACAGACGCGCGCAGGCTCTTCTGCTCAGGCGGTCTGGAGATAGACGACGACGCAAAATCGGTAACGGTTGATGGCGATGAGGTACGCCTGACGGCGACCGAATACCGCATCCTGCTGTTTCTCGCCTCCCATGCAGGGCATGTATTCTCCATTAAACAGATCTACGAGGCGGTCTGGAAAGAGACGGCCTACCATCCTGAGAACACGGTTGCCGTGCACATCCGCCGCATTCGTGAAAAGATTGAGATCGACCCGAAAAACCCGCGCTATCTGAAGGTGGTCTGGGGCATTGGCTATAAACTGGAAAAGCTGCCGTGACGGCTCACTAAGAGCTGTTCGTGGCGGATGGGACGGAGGAAGAGATGGTGGATGACGTGAAGGGCGGCGCGATGTGTGGCGAGAAACGCGAGACGGCGGACGACGCAGTGAGTGTCCCGACATCCGAGATAGCGGGCAACAACTCGCTAAAAGACCTGCCGCTCAAGCCAAAGGTGCGCCTGAGAGATCGCTTCGTGGTCAGACTCCTGATCTTCTTGCTCTGCACGGCCTGCTTCAGTACCACGACGCTGATGGCAGTCCGGGCGATCGAGCAGATCTCCTCCAACAGTAACCCACTGCTTTTAACCAATAGCCCTAAATGGATACTCACAAACAACGCCTACCGCAACTCGCCGATGTTCGCTCAGCAGGCGCTCAATGATGTGAATGCGCTTCTTCATTCCACACAGGTCTACCCGAAAACCATCACAGACGCGCCCTTGCCAGACAGCATCAACAAGCCTACGTTTCGCATCCCAACCGATGACACGATATCACGACTTGAGCAGGGCGGTGCGCTCTACTTCGTCACGGACGGCACGCATACCGCGACCAACATCGCGGCCCTGAAAGACACGCGCGACTTCTCCACATCCACCATCGCGGGTCTGGACGCAAAGGCCTGGTTTATCCTGCGCGACAACGGGCAAAACGAAAATAGCGCCGCCGGGGAGGTGGGCGGGCGGGACGGGACGCCTATGGATATATACTTTGAGCAGGAAATAGGCGGAGCGCTTGCAGAAACCGGCCCCGCACAGGGCCCTGATTATTATCCTGATCTCTACATCACAGGCGACATCGCCATCCCTGCACCCCCCGCTCGTCTCTCGATGTTCGTCGCCTATGGCGAAGACTACCTCGCCGCCCACGACGCAGCGCTTGAGCAGGCCCGTAACGACTATCGCAGTGCCGCCGCCGCTGCGGCGCCCGCGTTGGCGTCCGCGATCTGTTGCCTTGTCCTACTCGTTGCGCTGCTGGCCTTAACCGGTCGCCGCCGCGCCGGGGGCAATCGCAGGCTCTACGCCTTGGACCGGCTGCCGATGGAGCTGCAGATCCTGGTCATCGGCCTGTGTATCGTCGCTGGTGCGCTTGCGGTTCGCCACTACCTTATGGCGCGCATCGAGAACGCCTTGTCGCCTTACAGCTACTACCCCGCATACTACTGGCCCGAAGGCGACGGCGGCGACGCGCTCGCCTGCCTGATTCTGATGCTGGTTTTTGCCCTCGCCCTCTGGTGCATGAGCTCCCTCGTGCGCAATCTCAAGGCGAGGACTTTCGCTCGCCGCTCGCTTGTCTGTCTCATCCTCAGGGTGCTCGGGCGCGCGGGACGAGCCCTGCTTTGCAGCGCGAAGTCAGGCTTTGACGGGACGAATCCGCTTGTCAAGACGCTGGCACTGCTGCTTTTGTTCTGGATGGTGACGGCGCTGCTCGCGGGCCTGCTTGGACTGTCCCTTGCCTCCAGCCGCAGCCTCGGGCCCGTCTTCTTCCTGCTTCTGCTGGCGACATTTGCGACAGCGACGTGGATGGCACTGCGCTGGACGGGACGCTACGCGCAACTACGCCGAGGTATTGAAGAAGTGAGCGCCGGTAACGTCTCCTGGCGTATTGAAGTGCCCGCAAACAGCATGGCCGAGTTTGACACGATGTCCCGACGTGTCAACGACATCTCCAGCTCGATTGCCCGCGCGGTCGAAGCCGAGATACGCAGCCAACGGCTCAAGACCGATCTGATCTCAAACGTCAGCCACGACCTTAAAACGCCGTTGACCTCAATCATCACCTATACCGACCTGCTGCAAAAAGAAGGTTTGGAGAGCCCCGGGGCGGCGGGTTATCTGAAGATCATCGCGGAGAAGGGACAGCGCCTGCAAAAACTCACCGAGGACCTCTTTGAGGCGGCAAAGGCATCCAGTGGGATACTGCTGGTAAAAAGCGAACGGGTCGAACTGCGTCAACTGATGCAGCAGGTACTCGCCGAGACCGAGGAGGGCCTCGCGGCGGCGGGGCTTGAAGTGATCGTCACGGTTGAGGCGGAGGGGACGGGCGAAGCCGTGCCCGATGCGCTGGGCAGGACGGTGCCTGTCGCCTCAAGTACGTCCGACGGCCTGTGGTTCGTGACGGCGGACGGTAGCCTGCTTTGGCGCGTGCTCGACAACCTGCTGAGCAACGTGCGAAAATATGCGCTGACCGGCTCACGGGTCTACGTGGATCTGCGGCACGAGCGCGGTGGTGTGGCCCTGGAGATAAAGAACATCTCAGCAAAAAAACTGAACATCTCCACTACGGAGCTGATGGAGCGCTTTACCCGAGGGGATGAAAGCCGCACGACGGAAGGCAGCGGTCTTGGTCTTGCCATCGCCAGCGACCTCGTGCGCCTGATGGGCGGAGTGTTCTCACTGCAGATCGACGGCGATCTGTTTAAGGCTACGGTCTGGTTGCGCTGAGAGGTTGCCCCAGAATCCTCCCTGCCCATGGCTCACGCACGCAGCAGGTCGTCCATCGTCACCTCCGACTGAACCACGCTGCTATAGGCGTTGGGCTTTACGCCATAGGGCGTGATCATGGTCAGGTGGATGGCCTTGCGCGTTTTTGTCTCACGTTGAAACACTCCGATCTTATTGCGCAGGGCCAGGTCATAGGCTTTGTCAATCAGGAATTCTTGGGCGGAGAACTTTATTTCGCAGAGGTTGATAACGTTGTCAGAGCGGTCGATGACAAGGTCTATCTGAGCACCCGGTTCCCCAGGGTCGCTACTGCGCCAGGATGCGATGTTTGCTCTGACCCCTGCTATTCCCAATGCCTGCTTTATCTGCGCGACATGGGTGAGGCACACCTGCTCAAACGCATAGCCGCTCCAAGCGTGGTATGCGCCGCTTCACATAATCGAGGTCCAAAGGTTATCGCTTTCGCTGACGGGACCTTGCATCCACGTCAGAAAAAATGCTGTAAAGGGGTCGCAAAGCTGGTAAAGGGTTCCCAGCTTCTTTTTGCCCAACGGTCGGTACCTGCGGATGAAGCCGGACTCCTCCAACTCCTTGAGGATACGGGAGAGGTTTCCCCCGTCAGCAAAACTGATGCCGGCTTTTATCTGCTCGCGGGTCAGTCCTTTCTTCTTTGCGGCGATGGCCTCGATGACCTGCAGGTATCTCTCGGGCCGCTCAAACAGCGAGGCGAACACCATGTCGTTCTCATACCGCAGGGGCGCCGCCTCGGCGAAGCAGAGCCGATCGATGTTTTGAGGCAGGCCGTATCTCCCATCCAGCTGATTCAGGTAGTAAGGAATACCTCCAAATACCATAAAGCATTGGATAAGATCGTAGGGGTTGGTGCTGATACCGTTGGCTTCAAGCAGATCCTGGCACTCCGCCAAGGTGAATGGCTTTAACTTGATCTGGCTGTAACACGTCAATCTCTGTCGTGTTCACATTATTCAATGCGAAGTGTGGCTTAAAAATGGGAGAGTCCGCATTGAATAATTGCACTGGTCGCAATGCCTTGGCTTCCCATCTTGGCTGAGATTTCTCATAATAGCAGATAACACGCCAAAAATCTTTCATAGTGCCCATTTTTTGAGGTAGCGAGGCAAAAAATATTCAATGCGAAGTGTGGCCTAAAAACCTGAGAGTCCGCATTTAAAACGTAAGGGTGGTCGCAAGGGCGAAAAGGGGTAAGGTGTCTTTGCCTCTGCATGTTCAGTCGTGCCGGCAGGGTGGGGTCTGAACTATGGGTGTCAGAAGGGTGTTGTGCTACAATGGGAGCCGGATGCCAGCGACTATCCGAACAAAGCGGCAAGGGCAAACGGGGCTCTCCTGCCTTCAGCGAAGACGTGGCCGCCCCGTCGCCTTAAATCCTCCTTGCCTGGCGTTCTTGCTCCTGGGAGGCACCAATAAACGCCTGTGCGTCAGATTAGGAGGCAAAGGGCGTGCGGTACAACTGCCTGATTGTTGATGACGAGGAAGTGCTCTCGCAGAGCACCTGCGAATACTTCAACCTGTTTGATGTCAGCTGTGCCTGGGTCTCCAGCGGCGAGGAGTGCCTAGAGTTCCTCGCCACGAACGAGGCCGACCTCATCCTGCTCGACATCAACCTGGAAGGCGACTCGGGGTTTACCCTCTGCAAGCAGCTGAGGCAACACCTCACCGTCCCCATACTGTTCATCAGCGCCCGCGGCGGGGACGACGACGTGCTGCTGGCGCTCAACATCGGCGGAGACGACTATATTCAGAAGCCCTACTCCCTTAACGTACTGCTCGCCAAGGTCAAAGCCGTGCTCAAGCGCTGCGCCGCAGACGCCAACGACGAGCTTGTGCAGCTGGGGCG
Organism: Coriobacteriales bacterium; assembly: GCA_031276475.1. Lineage (GTDB taxonomy): Bacteria > Actinomycetota > Coriobacteriia > Coriobacteriales > UBA8131 > JAISMZ01. Next base: position 893 of record JAISMZ010000104.1, on the reverse strand, counting down.
CAACACCGTCGACCTGCGCGCCGGCAGGGCTTTTCGTGACGGCAACGCGCTTTGCCTCAAGGCCCTCGAGTTCAGGCTTCTCGCCTACCTGGTACGCAACCGTGGCCGCGTGATCCCCAAGGCGGAGCTGTTCTCGCAGGTCTGGGGCAGCGCCATCACCGGCGACGGCACCCTGAACGTACATATCCGCCACCTGCGCGAAAAGCTTGAGGACGATCCCCAAAACCCCTGCCTGATCAAGACCGTCTGGGGCACAGGTTACCTCCTTGAGATCCCTGAGATGACCTGAGTATGCGCATCCGCTGGTATGCCCTCGCGACGGCGGCGCTCATCGCCGCAGGCTTTGCGGCGTTGCTGCTGTTCATCCCGCCTGTGCAAACTCCGCAAAACGACACCGTTGCGATAAATGACCTGCGCCATCACCTTGCGCAGGACTTTGAGCGCGTGCGCGCCGAGGGTTCGGCAGCCCTGCCGGGGGCGGCAGACGGGGCTGAGGGGAATGCGAAGGGCGTGGCAGGTGGGAGCGTGGCAGGCGGGACAGCGGACACGCTCGCCTACTCGGTGTTCGATTCGGACGGCAGACTGCTCGCGAGCACCAGCGAGAGCCCCGCGCACGACCTCAACGAGGCCATCGCGCACGGGAACACCATCGTCGATGTCGCTGTTGGTTCGCGCGTCGTTGGCAAGCTTGCCATTGACAACAACATCGCCGCCAGCCTGAACAGCCACCGCACGCGCCTCCAGCTTGCCTTCACCGTCATGCTTACCCTGCTCGCACTCGTGCTCACCCTACTGCTCGTGCGTGTGCACCGCAGCGTACTCAAGCCCTTTCGCACACTTGAGTCCTTTGCGGCCAACATCGCGGCGGGTAAACTCGACATCCCCCTGAGCAT
>JAISMZ010000098.1 GCA_031276475.1 Coriobacteriales bacterium | reverse complement strand
TCTCCAACAGTGTTACCGTCTCTACGCTGCACGGCTGTCCGGCCGACGAGATAGAGCGGATCGCCGATTACCTGCTCACACAAAAAGGGCTGAACACCTGTGTGAAGTGCAACCCGACGCTGCTCGGCTACGAGACGGCGCGGCGGATACTTGACGGTCTGGGCTACGATTACATCGCCTTTGACGAGCATCATTTTCTTGAGGATCTGCAGTTTGACGACGCCGTGGCGATGTTTGGGCGGCTGCAGGCGACCGGGCGCGAGCGAGGCCTGGTGGTTGGCGCCAAGATAACCAATACCTTTCCGGTGGAGATACGCCACGGCGAGCTGCCCGGTGATGAGATGTATATGAGTGGCCGCGCACTGCTGCCGCTTTCGCTGACCGTTGCCAGCCGTCTGGCCAAGGCTCTGGGCGGCGAGCTGCCGATCTCGTATTCCGGTGGCATCGACGCCTTTAACATCGTCTCGGTGCTCTCCGCAGGCATTCGCCCGCTGACGGTGGCAACCACCCTGCTCAAGCCCGGCGGCTACGAGCGGCTCTGGCAGCTGGCGCATCTGGCCGCGGCCACGCCGCTGCCTCCGCGTCCGGGAATCAATGTAGCCGCCCTGAGTGCCCTTGCCGAGGCTGCGGCCCAGGGTACGGGCGCCTTCGCGCGCCATCGCAAGGACTATCGCGAGGCAACGCCCGCCAAGCCCGACCGCGCGTTGCCGCTGTTTGACTGCGCTGACGCGCCCTGCCGGAGCACGGGTACCAACAGTGGCTGTCCGATAGACCAGCAGATTCCGGTCTATCTGGAGCAGGTCGCGGCCGGGGACTTTGAGGCGGCCTTTAGCACCATCGTTGCTGATAATGTGTTGCCTGCTGTGACAGGTTTTATCTGCAACCATCGCTGTCAGAGCCAGTGCACGCGCCTGCAATGCGACGACCCGCTGCACATCCGCAACGCCAAGGCTGCGGCTGTGGTTGCCGCACAGGCAGGCTTTATCCGCGGGCTTGAGGCGCGGGCGGACGGCGCTGCTGCTGCGGCTGTGGCGGGCGCTGCGGGCGGCGGTGCGGCTGCGGCCACCCCCCGAGTGTTGGTCATCGGTGCCGGACCCGCCGGTCTGGCTGCTGCTGTCTACCTGCGCCGCAACGGCGTGGCGGTCAGCGTCCGCGAGCTGCGCGACAAGCCGCTGGGCATCGTCTCGCACGTCATCCCGGCCTTTCGGATCAGCGACGAGCAATTGGCCCTGGACGAACAGCTGGCTCGGGCCTGGGGCGTGGAGATAGAGTTGGGTGCGCCGGCCGAATACGACCTGGCCGAGCTGAAGAAGAGCTGGGACTACGTCGTGGTGGCAACCGGAGCCTGGGCCGCGGGATCAGGCCCACTTGCCGTTGACGGTACGCGGGTCCTTGACGCCCTGGATTTCCTGGCTCGCTCGCGAACATCGGGGCTGCAACTCAACTTGGGCAAGCAGGTAGCGGTTATCGGCGGCGGCGACGTTGCCATGGACTGCGCCCGGGCCGCGATTCGCAATGCCGGCGTGGAGCAGGTCGTGGTGATCTATCGGCGCACACTGGCCCAGATGCCGGCCCAGCGCGAGGAGCTGGCGGCGGCACGTGCCGACGGCGTGCGCTTTGCCGAGCTGCGCTCGCCGCAAAGCTTTAACGACGGCGCTATGACCTGCGCGGTGATGGAGCTGGCTGCCGAGGACGCCAGTGGCCGGCGCTCACCCGTTGCCACAGGAGCTGTGGAAGAGCTGGCCTTTGACACGGTGATCAGCGCGGTTGGTGCCGGCGTGGACACAAGCGCCTTTGCGGCCAATGGCATCGCGCTGAAGGACAACGGCCTGGCGCGGCTAAGCGAGAGCAACGAGTGCTCGCTGCCCGGCGTCTACATCGTCGGCGACTGCAAGGCCGGCCCGGCGACCGTGGTGCAGGCGATGGCCGATGCCAAGCTTGCGGCGGCCGATATATTGAGGAAATCGGGCATCAAGGCCGATTTTGCCGTCCCGCGCGGGGCGCGACGGGCTGGGGCGGACGACGCGCCCGAGGCCGGCTCCGGTGACGGTTCGCCTGCTGCCCACGCCTGCGAGCCGTCCGCTGTCTCCGATTTCGCGTTGCAGGCCAGCCGCGAGCAGCTGCTCTTACGCAAGGGCGTCCTGACCTCAAGTTCGGCTGACGCCCATACCGACTCCGCCCGCTGCCTGGGTTGCAATCAGGTCTGCGAGCTCTGTGTTGATGTCTGCCCAAACCGGGCAAATGTCGCCATTCAGGTGGCAACGGATGCTACCGGCCTGGTACGGGACTTTCAGATCCTGCACTTGGACGGCCTGTGCAACGAATGCGGCAACTGCGCCGTCTTCTGTCCCACGACCGGTCGGCCCTATCGGGATAAGTTAACTTTATTTAATAACGAGGAAGACTTTATCGACAGCGATAATCCCGGGTTCCTGTTCCTGGCGCAGGGCGACAGCTCTGGTGACGGTGGCAGCGGCAGCGGCTGCGGCAGCGACGGCACCGGCGGCAGCGACAGCAGCGACGGCTCTGGCGGCTCCTACCGGCTGCGGTTGCCGGAAGGGACGGTTCTGGACGCCCACGAAGGCGACGAGCGCGTCCCCGCCGCCATCGCCACAGTAGTCAAAACGGTGGCTGAGCGCTATGCTTATCTCATCGGCTGAACCGCGCCGTTCGCGTCAGCAGGGAACCGTCCCCTGCTGACGCGGCCTGGCAACCTGCAACACCGCGCCACCCGCAGCCCGCAAGGCCGCGCCCGCAGCCGGCAACAACCCGTCCAAGGGAGGACACTATGACAATACTTATCACCAACGGCACGCTCATCACGCGCGACGAGGCCCAGCCCTTCATTGCCAACGGGGCGGTGGCCTGCGAGGGTTCGCAGATCGTCGCGGTTGGGCCGAGCGCCGAGCTGGAGGCCCGCTTTCCGCGCGCTGAGCGCATCGACGCGCGCGGCCGGATGGTAATGCCCGGTTTTATCAACACCCATATGCACTACTACAGCACCTTTGCACGCGGCATCTCGATCCCCGGCCGCCCCGCGACCAGCTTTGGCGAGGTGCTGCGCGGCCTCTGGTGGAAGCTGGATAAACTGCTAACACTTGAGGATGTTTACTACAGCGCCATCGGCCCGATGATCGACTGCCTGCGAATGGGTGTGACTTCGGTCATCGACCACCACGCCAGTCCCTTTGCGGTGCCCGACAGCCTGTTCACCATCGCCGAGGCCGCCCGCCTGACGGGGCTGCGCTCAAACCTCTGCTACGAGACCTCCGACCGCGACGGTGAGGCGATTGCTGCCGAGGGCATCGCCGAGAACATCGCTTGGCTAAAGCACGCCCAGCAGGCCGACGACGACATGCTCAGGGGCCTGATGGGGCTGCACGCCTCGCTGACCGTCTCGGACGCCACGCTGGATAAGGTTGTGGAGCAGACCGAGGCGCTCGGCGGCGGCTACCATATTCATGTTGCCGAGGGCATTGAGGACGTCGTTGATTCGCTGGCCAAATATGACCGGCGCGTTGTCGAGCGGCTCTTTGAGCGCGGCGTGCTGAACGAGCGCTCGCTGGCCGTCCACTGCGTGCAGGTGCTGGACTTTGAGATTGAGCTTTTGGCCCAAAGCGGCGTGGCGGTAATCAACAACCCGGAATCGAATATGAGCAACGCCGTGGGCACGGCGCCGGTGTTGCGGATGCTCGAGCGCGGCGTGCTGGCGGGGCTGGGCACCGACGGTTACTGCGTGGACATGACCGAGTCGCTGCGCGCCGTACACGCGATTCAAAAACTGGAGGCGCGCATTCCCTCGGTGGCCTGGGCCGAGCCGCCACAGATGCTCTTTGAGAACAACCGGACGATCTTCAACCGCTTTATAAAGGGCGAGGTCGGCGTGCTTGCCGAGGGCGCCTATGCCGACCTGATCATCGTTGGCTACCAGGCACCAACGCCCGTGACCGCCGAGACCTACGCCAGCCACATCCTCTTTGGCCTGAGCGGCCGCAGCGTGGACACCACGATAATCAACGGCCGCGTGCGGATGCTGGAGCGCGAGCTGGTAGACATCGACGAAGAACGGCTGATGGCCACCTCGCGCCAGAAGGCCCAGGAGCTTTGGGAGCGGATATGAAGATTACAATCAACAACCGGCTCTATGACATCCCCGCCGGTAAATCGCTGCTGCGCTATCTGCGCGACGACCTGCATATAACCTCGGTCAAAGACGGTTGCAGCTCCGGCGCCTGCGGTACCTGTACGGTGCTGATAAACGGCCAGGCCACCAAGTCCTGCATCCGGATGACCGAGAACCTCGAAGGCGCCGAGGTGGTGACCATCGAGGGGCTGACCCAGCACGAGCGCGATGTTTATGTGGAGAGTTTTGCCGCGGCCGGCGCCGTGCAGTGCGGTTTTTGCATCCCCGGCATGGTGATTGCCGCCAAGGCGCTGCTGGACGTTGAGCGCAAGCCCACACGCGAGCAGATAAAGAAGGCGATCAACGGCAATATCTGCCGCTGCACCGGGTATCTGAAGATCGAAGAAGCTATTATACTAGCTGCAGAATATTTTCGCGGTGAGCGCCAACTGCCCGCGCCGGCGCGCCACGCAGGCATCTCCGATGACGTTAAACGCCCCGACGCCGCCGAGAAGGTGCTGGGTACGGGCATCTTTGGCGACGACATCTATCGGGAGGGGATGGTCTTTGCCAAGGCGCTCAGGGCTCCGGCACCGCGCGCCCTGATCCACAGCATAAACACTGCCGCCGCCGAGCACCACCCCGACTGCGTGCGCATTTTAACCGCCGCCGATGTGCCGCACAACAAGCACGGCCACCTGCGCCGCGACTGGGACGTGATGATTGCCGCGGGCCACGAGACCCGCTACATCGGTGACGCCATCGCCCTGGTCGCCTCCGAGCGCGAGGAGAGCCTGGACGAGATCCTGGCGCTGATCAAGGTGGACTTTGAGGTGCTGGAACCGGTGACCTCGGCCACCGACGCCCTGCGCGCCGACGCGCCGCTGATCCATTCCGGCGGCAACATCATGAGCAAGGAGTCCCTGCGCCGCGGCGACGTGGACAAGGCGATAGCCGAGTCGGCCTTCTGCATCACCCGCAAGTACCACACGCCGCACAACGACCACGCCTTTATGGAGCCGGAGGTCGCGCTGGCCGTGCCGATTAAGATAGCCCCTCTGGAGGAGGACGGGGCGGCTGCGGTTGCCGCCGCCGTGGCTGGTGCCGGCGGTGTTGCCGCTGCGCCCGCAGCTGGCAGCGCTGTTGCTGGTGTCGGCGGTGCTGGTGGTGCCGCCGCGCCCACAGCTGGTACCAGCGTCGTCTCCGCCTCCGCCGCCACCACCGCCACCACCGCCGCCGCGCCGGCTGCCAGCCTGGACGGCCTGCACCTCTACACCGGCGCCCAGTCGGTTTACGACGACCGCCGCGAGGTGGCCACGATGCTGGGGATAGATCTGGAGCGGGTACGCGTCACCTCCAACCTGGTGGGCGGCGGCTTTGGCGGCAAAGAGGACATGAGCGTTCAACACCACGCCGCGCTGATGGCCTGGCACACCAAGCGACCGGTAAAGGTGAAGTTCTCGCGCCAGGAAAGCATCAACTACCACACCAAACGTCACGCCATGGACATGGAGTTCACCACCGCCTGCGACGCCGAGGGCCGGCTCACCGCGATGCGCGCCCTGCTGGTTGCCGACACCGGCGCCTACGCCTCGCTCGGCGGCCCGGTGCTGCAGCGCGCCTGCACCCACGCGGCTGGGCCCTATAAAATCGCCAACGTGGACATCCTTGGGCTGGCGGTCTATACCAACAACGTCGTCTCCGGCGCCTACCGCGGCTTTGGCGTTACCCAGAGCTGTTTTGCGATGGAGGGCAACCTCAACGAGCTGGCGGAGCTGGTGGGCATCTCGCCGTGGGAGATTCGCTATCGCAACGCCATCCGCCCCGGCGAGGCCCTGGCCAACGGCCAGATCGCCGACCCCTCCACCGCGATGGTCGAGACCCTGGAGGCGGTGCGCGAGGTCTTTGAGTCGTCGCCTTACGCCGGCATCGCCTGCGGCTTTAAGAACAGCGGCAAGGGCATCGGTCTGGTGGATACCGGCCGCTGCCTGCTCTCGGTTGAGGACGGCAAGGTGCATCTGCGCACCTCGGCGGCCTGCATGGGTCAGGGCATCGCCGCGGTTTGCATGCATATGGTCTGCGAGACAACGGGGCTGGCGCCGGCTGACCTGGTCTTTGAGGCACCCGACACCGTGCGCACTCCCGATTCCGGCACCTCCACGGCCTCGCGCCAGACGCTGATAACCGGCGAGGCAGCACACCGCGCCGCCCAGCAGCTGGCCGAGGCCCTGCGCGAGAGCGGCGCGAGTCTGGCCAGCCTTGAGGGCCGGGAGTTCTACGGCGAGTTCTCCCCGGTTACCGACCCGATGGGCGCGCCGGTGCCCAATCCCGTCAGCCACGTCTCCTACTCCTATGCCACTCAGGTGGTCGTGCTTGACGAGCAGGGCAAGCTGGAGAAGGTCGTGGCCGCCTACGACGTGGGCGTCCCGGTAAACCCGCGCTCCTGCGAAGGCCAGATAGAAGGCGGCATCGTGATGGGCCTGGGCTTTGCGCTGACCGAGGACTTTCCTCTGGCGGGCGGCTATCCCAAGGTCAAATATGGTACACTCGGCCTGATGCGGGCCACCCAGGTGCCGCCGCTGGAAGTGCATTTTACCGCTGTGGAGCGCGAGCGCCTGCTGCCCTACGCCTACGGTGCCAAAGGGGTCGGCGAGCTCTGCCTGATTCCCACCAGCCCCGCCGCCGCCCACGCCTACTACCGCCTGGACGGCATTCACCGCCGCAGCCTGCCACTGCGCGGAACATACTATAAGAAATAGCAATATGATAAAAGGGACGGTACGATTTTGTCATCTTTTTCGGGCGGACAGATGGGGCGGACACAGGGACGGTTCATCTGTCCGCCCCGACGGCGAGCGGACGACACAGAGGGACGGTTCTTTTGGACGACACAGAGGGACGGTTCTTTTGTGTTCCTGGAGATAAGCGTTCATTACC
>JAISMZ010000086.1 GCA_031276475.1 Coriobacteriales bacterium | reverse complement strand
GAGTTGACAAAAGGGACGGTTTCAATCTGTCAACTCTTTCGGCTTCCGGCTTGCGGGCAAAGAGTTGCTCCGGAAAAGTTGACAGATTAAAACCGTCCCTTTTGTCAACTCCGCCCGGCACTCCTGAGCCCAGCAACTGCACCTTGCCATCCACCAGCCTGAATACCTCCCAGACGTCGGTCTTACCGCTGGGGGCGTTGATGATGCTCGGCGCGCCGCCGCGGTAGATCTTAACCTGCGCATGCCCGGCGCTGATGGTTCGCGCCACGGTTGACGCGCCAAAGCCGGAGGCGCCGCTGGAAGAACTGCCGGTGTCGCCAGAATCGCCAGAGTCGCCAGAATCGCCAGAGCCAGACGCGGAGGATGAGCGGGCGCTTCTGGAGCTGCCGGAGCTGCCGGAGCTGCTGCCGCTGCTGCCGGAGCTGCTGCCGCCGGAGCTGCCGGAGCCATCCCCCGTCGCGTCGGAAATATCGGGGGCCAACTCCACGCTGTAGAGAAACTCGCCGCCCGTCTGGTAAAGCGTAATTACCTCAGGCCCATGACCATTGCTGACGTCGGTGGCAAAACTGGCCACCGCCTTGCCTTTGGCATCTTTGGCGTTTTTCATCCTCCGGCTAACCGAGACTTCCCTGCCGTCTTCAAGCTCGCCGGTTAAGACGGCGTCCAGGTCGTTGGGCCGCTCGTCCCAAACCAAGACGATGCGCATTCGCTCGTTGGTACCCAGGCTTTTGGCGATGGTAAAGACGAAGTCGTTCTCGTCGGCGTCCTCCTTAACGGTGAAGCTAAAGTTTTCGGTAATGTAGCCGCTGGCCGTGACTGTAGCCTTGTAATCGCCGGGAAACAGCCCCTTTTTCGTCTCGGCGTGACCGTCGCTGTTGGTCTTGAGCAGCGTGTCGATCTCCTCCTCGTCGTCTGCGCTGTCACTGCCCTTACGGTCGCCGCTCTTATCCGGCTCGATGCTGACCTTCACACCCGAGAGCTTGTATTTAACGTCCTTGTCCGTGGCACCCACGATGCTAAAACTGGCAGCAACCGCATCGTCCGTGGTTGCCCGGGGAGTGTCAGCCGCGGAGCGGGAGCCGCTCGATCCCGACTCGGAGGAGGAGTCCCTGTCATCGGTGTTGGAGGCATCATCGCCCGAAGTGTCGCTGGAACCGTCGTCGTTGGAGTCTGCGCTGGCTTCCTCGTTTGAGTGCGTGTTCAAGCTGGCGTCCTGATCAGCACCCCGGCCGGCGTCCGCGCTCGCATCGCCACCCGAATCGCCCGCAGCCGCCGCGGCGCCCGCCGAGGCCTCCGCCGAGCTCCCACTGGCGCCCGCCGCTGTGGCGCCTGACTCTTCGCCGCCCGCAGCGCCTGCGCCATCCGCCGCGTCGCCAGAGCCGCTCTGAGCGTCGCTGCGCGTAAGGCTGCGCCGGTGCTCGGCGTCTATCGCCTCCTGAACTATCTTCATCTCAGTAGCAATCTCCGGCGAACCGGTCTTCTCAAAGCCTTCTTTAAGAATGGTCATGCTTACATCAAACTGGGCGCGCACAAAGTAATGGCGTGCTAGCTCAAGATACATCGCCGGATCCTCGCTGCTGCCGCCGCTTTGTTCCTCATAAATCGCAAGGGCCGACTGGTAATCGCCCAACGCGATCATCTCATCGGTCGCGGCAAAGGCCTCGCGGTAATGCGAACCTGCGGGCATGCTGTAGATAATGATCAGCGCCAATGCGGTAATCAAAACCAGCAGTATGGCCGAAAGCCCAATCAGCAGCGGCGAGCGGTTCTCAACAACCAGGGTGCGCAGCGAAGGTGACAAAGGGGACGGTACGAATCTGTCGCCTTTTTCAAGATCAGTCGCCTCTCTTAACCCTGCAGGTGAAAAAGATGACAGATTCGTACCGTCCCCTTTGTCGCCTTCATCATCTGCCATAAACTGTTTAAATTTTGTAAACATTATCCATCCCCTTTTGCCTGCAGGGCATCTTCGTAGGACTCCACAATCTGTTTCTGTCTGCGAAACAGGACAAACTCAGCTATCGCGCAAAACAATGCAGCAGCGACTATCAGGGTTACGCCAGTTATCACCAAGACCAGCCCGCTGCTCATTGGCTCAGCCGCCTTTGCAGGGCCAGGAGCAGCTCTCTGTTGGTAGCATCGCTGGCCGCAGCGCCCCTACCGCTCGCAGCGCCGCCCGCTCCTGTGCCCGCGCTGCCTGCGCCGGCGGCGGGGGCGCTGTCAATCTGCGCAAGGGCCTGGTTGCAGTAGCTGCGTGCCTTGCCCAGCTCGTCTTTTTGCTCGTAGAGAAAAGCCAGCTGCATGGGTACGCGGTAGTCGCCGGCAACCTCGCTGGCAAGCTGAAGCAGGAGTCGCTCTGAGGCAGCCAGCTCGCCTGAGGCTCGCAGCGCCGTTGAGTAGTTAAGCCGGTCGAGCACGCCGGGATAGGGCTGCTCGCAGAGGGGCTTGAGGTATTCGCAGGCTTTGGCGTAAAACGATGCCTTCTCGCTGGCAGAGGCAACAAGGGCAGCCTGCTCCAGCCAGGCATCGGCCAGTCGGCGCAGGGTCTGCGGAGAAGGGTTGGCACTGTGGGCGGCCTGCAGCGCGTCCAAGCGTCGCGGCCAGTCGCCCAGGGCGGCATAGGCATCGGCGCAGATCAGGGCCGCGCGGGCATTTGCCTCGGGCTCGGCACCGTTACAGAGCGGCACGGCTACCGCCAGGGCCTTGGCGGGCTCGTCTTCTTGCAGATGAATCTGGGCCTGCACCAGTTCCAGCTGCTGCGAGCTTACGTCAGCGGCGCGGGCCTCAAAGATCACGGTCTCGGCCTCGTCGTGATAGCCGAGGGC
>JAISMZ010000292.1 GCA_031276475.1 Coriobacteriales bacterium | reverse complement strand
ACGTCGATGAAGCCCTTGTCGGTAATCGCAAAGCCCGGCAGCGCCGCCAGGCAGATGAAGCTGAGGAACATGAAGGGTATTGGTATCTCGCTGCCGCGCTCGTGGATGGCGGCATTCAGCAGGTCCTTTTGAGCAGAAAGCTCCTCGGCAGAGAGATCGGAAAGCAGGCCGCAGACCGGGTAGCGCACCTCGGCTATCACCGCGCCGCCGTCCACCACCACCTGGCCGCCGCCGGTCTCTACCACATGGTTGACCGCCGTGGCCATGTCCTCAAAATTCGTGCCCAGGACGATGACGTTATGGTTGTCGTGGCCGATGGAAGAGGCGATGGCACCGCTTTTCAGCTTAAAGCCGCCCATGAAGGCCTGGCCGATGTTGCCGTTTTTGCCGTAACGCTCAACCTGGGCGATGTAGAGCACGTCCTGCTCAATGTCGCAGCGGATGATGCCGTCGCGCACGGACAGATCAACCTCGCGCGGCGTGGTGATGGGAATCCAGGGCAGGGTGTCCATGCAGAGCACCTTGACGCGGCTGGCGCCCTCGGGCGCCGGGATGCCAAAGCTCTGGACGCTAACGGGGCGCAGCAGCTTCATCGTGTTCAGCAGCACGGGGTCGTGCTCGGCGCTTGGATAGCTGACGAGCAGCTCGCCATCTTTAACGACTAGCCGGCCGCCGGCGATGACGCTTTTAACGGCAAAGTCCTCGGGGCCGGAGGTGATATTGATGTCGGCGAACTTGCCCGGCGCCAGGCCGCCTAAGACCTGGTCGAGGTTAAAGGCGCGGGCGGCGTTGAGGGTGACCATCTGCACGGCCTTGATGAAGGGCAGCCCGCTTTTTAAGGCGATGCGGATAAGTTCGTCGAGGTGTCCGCGGTGGACGGCGTCGTGGGTATGCAAATCGTCCACCACCATGCTCACCCGGGAGAGGTCGAGGTCGTCTGCCAGGATGCCTTCCAACTGCCCGCTCAGCGTGCGGGCGGCAGAGCTCTCGCGCAGCATTACGTGGCAGCCGTTGCGCAGGCGCTCGATGCACTGGGGGCCGTCGAGGGCCTCATGGTCGGTGCTCACGCCGGCGGCAAGGCAGGTGCTCAGGGTCGGCCCGGTCATGTCCGGCAGATGCCCCTGCACCGTCTTGCCCGGGCGGGCCAAGGTGGCGTCGATGGAATTTAGCAGATCGGGGAAGCCCGCGAGTATGTAGTGCCCGACCGCCTCCGAAAGCCCAACCGCCTCGGGCAGATCCAGCGCCTTTTGGATGATCTCGGTGTTAAACTCGCCACCGCTGGTCTCCAACGCCGGCGAGAAGGGCACATGCGAGGGCACAACAAAATAGAGCCGCAAATCGGTCTCGCGGTTCTCGTTGAGCACGGCTTGGATCGCCTCCAGCCCACCGACGACGCCGATCTCATGCAGGTCGGTCATCACCGTGGTGGTGCCGTGCTTTAAGACGATCTGCGCGAAGGAACGAATGGAGAGGTTCGAGCTCTCCGGGTGGATATGCCCGTCGATGAAACCGGGCGTTAGGTAGTTGCCGCCGGCGTCTATCACCTCGGTTCCCTCACCGATGGTGTAGGCGACGTCTCCGATGGCGGCGATGCGGCCCGAGGCCACGGCGACCCCACCCTCGTAGATCTCGCCTGAGTAAACATTTACTAACTTACCGTTTACGACCGCCAGGTCTGCGGGCGTCTTGCCGGCGGCCACTGCCAATAACTTTGTATCCATGATCAGTCTCCGTTCATTTCCCTCGGCTGAGCCGAGAACCGATAGAACCTTTTGCTTTGCCGGAACCCCCGGCGTGGAGCTGCGGGGCTTGTTGTGGAGCTGCGGCGCGGGGATTGTTGCGAGGCTTGCCGCGAGATCTGTCGTGGGGTTTGCTATAGAGCCTGCCGCCCACGCTGTGAGCCCTCGTTGCGAGTCATGCTATTCATGATACACCATTGGCCTGGGTTTTGTGGGCGCGCAGGGAGCATATCCGCAATTGAATATGTGATTTTCTAATGAATAGTGGCACCACGGGGACAGAAGGACGAATTGCCCCAAACCAGCCTCACTCTGCCTGGCTCCAAAATCGGGGAATGTATTCCGTAAAAATCAGGGAGAAGAATCCTGTAATTTGGTAATAAATACCAATTGGCGGGCAGGATCGACAAGACGGGCAGACCCGCCCCACATTAACTCGTCTTTTGTATTACAATGAGTACGTAAACGAAAGCTGGTGAGAATGAACGCCGATGCAGTTACCGTACATCCCAGGGTACACGAGCGACATCCGGAAATTGAAGAAGCAGATGCCCTGGACGCTTGGGGCAATTGCATCCGATCCGTCCCCCGGATTGCCAAAAACCCCAACGAGCATATTGCTGTTGGTGTAGACAGGAAAGGTAGGTTGATAGAGTTGATTGCGATCTGGTCACCTGCCGACGGGTGGCTTATATTTCATGCCTTAACACCACCAACGAAAAAAAGCTTGGCAGAACTGCAGATAATACGGAGGCACTGATGAGTAAAGGCAACGAACTGAGCAGAGAAGCACTGAACAAAAAATTCGGCGTTACCGAGCAGATGCTGGACGAAATGGCCGAAGAATATGAGAACGGCACTTGGAGCGGGCCTGTTGGAAAGATCGTAATGGGAAGACCCAGTATCGCCAACGAGGAAGTGCGGCCAATCACCTTCAGGTTACCCCTGGCAAAGATTAAAGCGCTGGACGACAGGGCATCGCAGCTTGGCGGCACGCGCTCCGAAGCACTGCGCGAAGCCGTAAATGAGTATCTTGCCCACGCTTGATGCGGGCATTATAAGTCACCGCTTCTTTCCGTTAATATTCCAAAATCGGGGAATGCCTTCCGTAAAAATCAGGGAAGCAGATCCTGTAATTTGGCAGCAAGGAAAATATCCTCTATAATAGTGGCGTTACGCGAAACAAGCATAAGGCTGGAGCGAGTATGTATATAAAACGCCACATCGAGCCTGTCATCAAAAAGACAGCGGATGCGTTCTCGGCCGTACTGGTCACAGGGCCAAGGCAGGTTGGCAAGACCACCACCCTGTCACAGATGAACCCCGATGTCCCCTTTGTGTCGCTTGATGATATCAGTGAGGCAACGTCGGCAACAACCGACCCCAAGGGTTTTCTCGACATCAATCCCTGGCCGGTCACGATAGATGAAGTGCAGTATGCTCCCGACCTTTTTCGCTATCTGAAAATTGAGATCGACGCGGCAAAGGCAGCGGGGGTATATAAGCCGATGTATTATCTGACCGGTTCTCAACGCTATCTGATGATGCAGAACCTGACCGAGTCGCTTGCGGGAAGAGCGGGTATTGTTGAGCTGCTCGGTCTGTCGCAGCGCGAAGCCGTTGGCTGCGCGAACATCGGCCCCTTTAAGCCCACGCCCGCGTATCTGAACAGGCGCGAGAAACAGCCAAAGCATCTTTTGGCCGACGCTGTCTGGAACGCGATATTCCAAGGCGACCTGCCGGAGCTTCAGGCAAGGCCTGAAATTGACCCGACCCTTGTATACGCCTCCTATCTGGACACCTATCTGAGCCGAGACGTAAGCGCCCTGGGCCAGGTTGGGGACTTATCCAAATTCAGAATGCTTTTAAAGGCCACCGCAGCCAGTGCCGGATCGCAGTTGAATAAGGCGGATCTCTCCCGGGAGCTTGGGATAGACCATAAGACAACCAGCAAATGGCTTTCTGCACTTGAGGCGGCCGGCATCATATACCTGCTCCGCCCCTATCAAAACAGTACGCGGGCTTCTTTGGTCAAGACCCCCAAGCTCTATTTCTCCAACTCCGGATTACTGACACACCTGCTGGGCATACGGTCGGCTGAGGAAGCGGAAGGCTCAAAGGCGGCCGGTGCGCTTTTGGAGAACTACGCTATTGGCGAGATAGTCAAGAGTTACCTCAATGACAACGGACGGATCCCTGAGTTGCGCTATTATCGCGAACATAAGGGCAAAGAGATAGACCTGCTGATTGAAGAGGATGGCCGGATTTATCCGATAGAGATCAAAAAGACTAAGACGCCCACTCCAAGCGACCTGAGCAATTTTAAGATGCTTGATAGCAATAAAGGTGTGGAGAGGGGCACCGGCGCGGTGCTTTGTCTTTGCGAGAAGGCCTTTGCGTTTGGCGAAGGGGATCTGGCCATTCCTGTTGGTATGATTTAATAGACAGCGAAAAGGAGCCGATAACCATGATCGAGCGAAAATACAGGCAAGAGCGGCCAATCATTGCCCCCGTTGCCCTTGCCGGCTGCGGCGACGCCCGATGAAGCGCCCTGACGATAGCTCCCGCCAGAGCGCCAACCAGAGCGCCAGCCGCCCTGCCCGCCAGGCTGCCCGCCAGAGCACCCGCCAGGCTGCCCGCCAGAACTCCCGCCGCCCCGTGGTGGCACTTGCGCTGCTCGCTTTTGCGCTGCTGCTGATTGCCTGGGGAGTCGTTCAGGGCGACGCGCTCGACACACTGCACAAGGCCGCACTGATCTGCTTTGAATGCATTGGCATTGGATGAGTACGTGAGCGCCCCAGTGCAGAAAAACCGCCTGTTTTCAGGCGCATCGCTATGGCTGCTGGAGCACAAACGGCGGCTCGTCCAGCTGTTGGCCGCGCTGCTCTACAACCTCAACCTGCCCGGTTTTGCAAGTGCGAGCATCTACCAAGGCCCGCTGAAGGCCATCTGCGTGCCTGGCCTCAACTGCTACTCCTGCCCCGGCGCGCTCGGTGCCTGCCCGATTGGCTCTTTGCAGGCCGCCCTCGGTGCCGCCGACCGCAAGCTGCCCTTCTATATCGTTGGCACGCTGCTTGCCTTTGGCGCGCTGCTGGGCCGAACGGTCTGCGGCTGGCTTTGCCCCTTTGGGCTTATCCAGGAGCTGCTTGACAAAATACCCCTGCCCAAACTGCGCAAGGGCACCTGGAGCCGCACCGCCAGCTGGGGCAAGTACGCCGTGCTTGCCGTCACGGTCATCGGCATCCCCCTGGGGCTTGCCCTGTTCGGCTCGCAGTCGCTGCCCTTCTTCTGCGCCTACCTCTGCCCCGCCGGAACCCTCGAGGCGGGACTGCCGCTGCTTGCCGGCAACGAGGGGCTGCGCACGCTTATCGGCGGGCAGTTCTTCCTCAAATTCGCCGTGCTGCTCGCCCTGCTCGCCATCTGCCTGTTTGTCTATCGACCCTTCTGCCGCTTTCTGTGTCCGCTGGGCGCGCTCTATTCCTTCTTTAACCGCACGGCGCTGCTGCGTTACCGGGTTGACCATTCGCGCTGCACACATTGCGGCAGCTGTGTTCAGGAGTGTAAGATGGACGTTACTGCCGTCAGTGACCGGGAGTGCATCCAATGCGGCGCCTGTGCGCGAGGCTGCGAACAGCGGGCGATATCCTTCACGCTGACGGATATGTTAAAGAACCTGCCGGAGCGCTCGCGCGAGACGCGCTGACGGGGCTGTAAAATAACGTTATGGAGGAGTTCGGCGTTACCGCCGTTGCCGCCCGTTTCGTTTCGCCCGACCTGTTCCACCCGACCTGTTTCGCCTATTCGCAAAGGAGCCTGACATGCCAAGCAGAACCGGAGTAACCCGAGTCACCCATCCGTTTGGCCGCCGGCTCGTTGCGGCCGGTATGCTGCTGGTGGCTCTGGCGCTGATGGCGGGTCTGTTGGGCTGTAACGGCTCGAGGACGGATAGATCGTCTGCGGCCAGCTCCAGCAGCCCGTCCACAAACGCCGCCAGTTCCAGCGGCGCCGGCTCCGCCAGCAGCGGAGCCGCCAGCGCCAGCGGCTCCGCCACATCCACCAAAGACGCGTCCTCCGCAAGCACCTCCAGTTCCAGCACTCCCTCCCCAGCAACCACAAAGACAGCGGTGGAGAAAGGGGCGCTCGCGCCGGACTTCTCCTATACCACCGTCGACGGCAAGAGCGGACGCCTTTCGGAACTTAAGGGCAAGGCCGTACTCCTCAATTTCTGGGCATCGTGGTGCGGGCCGTGTGTGCGCGAGATGCCCGACATCGCCAAGCTGAAAGCCGACTACCCCGCGCTTGAGGTGCTGGCTATAAACGTCAGCGACGATCCCGCTGGTGCCCGCGACTTCATCGCCAAGACCGACTACGGCTTTACCTGGGCGATAGACGAGCAGGGCAAGATAAGCGCAAAGTACCCAACCGATGGCATCCCCTATACCATCATCATCGGCACAGACGGCGTGATCGGCGCAATCTTCCTCGGTAGCCCTGCCGACGTCTACGGCAGCTACGAGCACGCACTCAAGCAGGCGGGGCTGACGTAGATGCCCGTTTGTCTCCAAATAATACGAGGGCGCAGCGGCGGGCGAGACGGGCTCCACGCAGGTGTTGATGAACTGCGCCTCGCGCCCAGGCAGCGCTCAAAGACAAAAAGCGGCATAGAGCGGGACGCTTTTAATGCCGGCCGCAAAGCCAAAGTTCTTGGTTGAGAAGCGTAGCGCGTAGTTGGGCTGGTATTTGTCCCGGTAGGCATTCAGGCTGAAAGAGCGTACGTTGTCGCCGGATTTGACCTCGATGGGGATTATGCCGTCGTTTTTGTAGTTTATCACGAACTCTACCTCTGCCTTGCCCGGCGACTTCCAGTAATAGGGCTGGATGTCTTTGGCGACGAGTTGCTGCATCAGGTAGTTCTCGGCCAGAATGCCTCTGAACTGGGCAGATTCCAGCATGTTCTCGTGAACCAGAGCGGGGTCAACTCCCAGCTTTGCGCACAGCAGACCGGTGTCGAGCAAATATATCTTAAAGTCGTCGTTATCGGCGTTCAGGCTCAATGGGCTTTCCATGACCTCGGCACGCGTACACTTGTTGATGACGCGCGTCGTCTTCAGCCAGGCTATGGGTACTTCATACTGTTTGGCACGACCCCCGGAACGTATCTTATTGTATTGGAACTTGTGGTTGGCCTTGCGCAGCTGACCGGGTACGCTTTCCCAGACTTCGATGATGCGGCCGCCTTCCTGT
>JAISMZ010000097.1 GCA_031276475.1 Coriobacteriales bacterium | reverse complement strand
GTTTTTTTTGTGTTCCTGGGGGGGCTTTTGGTGGCCTTTATTGCTGGCCCCCCGCGACACAAAAGAACCGTCCCTCTGTGTCGTCTCGTCCCAGGAACACAAAAGAACCGTCCCTCTGTGTCGTCTCGTCCCAGGAACACAAAAGAACCGTCCCTCTGTGTCGTCCACAGGCGCAGGCACGGGCGTCTGCAAAATGCCGGTGACTGTGCCTGTGTAAAACCCGGACGGCTGCGCAAGGCTCACTGTGTGAAGCGACCCCGCATGGGCTTTGCTGGTGTCAAGGTGCGGGGTATAGTGTCTGGCCCTTTTCATGGCCTTTTTTATGTCCCCTTGGAGCTGCGCAACACCACCCGCATTTCGGGGCCGCATAAGACCAGGGCGGTCGCAAGATTGTAGAATAGCAGGGCGGCAAAGAGATCATCAAAGTCCGGGTTCTTCAGGCCTGTCGCCACTACCACCCGGCGCAACGACGGCTCAAACGCCCATAGATCGACGTTGAAGGCCGCCGCGTTCTCGCCAAGACGCTCCTTGAGCAGCGAGCGGTTGAGCGTGGTTTTCGGCACGGTGTTAATGATGATTAACTGCTCACTGTGGCCGCCACACAAGACCACGGACTGCCCGTATTCTTCTATCAGCGAAAGCCTCTGCGCTGCGGTTCCCAGCAGCGGGCTTTCTGTCAGGTAGCCGGCGCGCCTGGCAAGCCGTGCGGCACATTTCGGTTCAATGACCATTCCCAGACCTTTTGCCAGCCCGGTAATGCAGCTCAGTGTCTGCTCGTTATTAATCAATTGGAGAATAGTCTCTAATTTGTCGTTTGCGCCGCAGCCGGAGGCACCGCTGTGCTCGTGATCGTCGCTGTGACCGCCAATGGGAACGCCGTCGTCGCGCAGGGCGCGCAGAAAGCCCTCCAGCGGCAGATCATGGCCGCTCAGCACAACCGCCACCCAGAGCGCCAGGGTCGCGCCCGCGGCGTCGGGGCCCTTCTCCAAAGCAGACAGCCTGTTCGCGCCAGATGCGGGCGACGGCGCGGATGCAGTCTTCTCCAAAGCGTATAGCCCCTCGGGCGCAGGGCAGACGCTGCGCCCGTCGATGCAGGAGGTCACCACTTCCTGCGATGTTAAGCTATACAGCGCGTCAAGGATCTTCAGCGTCTCCTTAAAAAGACTCCCCTCAGCCGTAGATTGGGGGCTGATGCGACCGATCGCCTGCGGCCCCAGCGCGCCGAGGTCGACGACCGTGCCTGGGGTGGTCGCGCCTGGGACGACTGTGCCCGAAACGACCGTGCCCGGGGCGGCTGCCCTGATAGAATACCCCTGCTTCATGACCGCTCCTTTTCCCACTTTCCTCTCTTTCTCGCCTTTCGTTTGGAAAGCAATCCAGCAAAGAACGCCAACAAGGATAATGCCCCCGATCGTATTGCCAATGGTCACCATGCCGAAGTTGTAAAGTATGCTGCCGATATCGATCTTGGCGGCGGTCTCGACGGCCTTCTTGCCAACCGCGCTGCCGCTCAACTTGAGTACGTAGCCCGTCGGCAAGAAGAACCTTTTGACTACGCTGTGCTCAGCTCCTGTGGCCACAAACGCGGTAATCGGAGGAGAGTCGCGAGGAACTTATCCACAAAAGTGTGGCCCGCAAAGACCATTCAGACAGCAGGACAGCTATCTGTCTGCCAACACGGTTCACGCGTTAGAATGGGGATAAAATAAGTAAGGGAGTTTGCCGGAGGGCAGAGACAGCGCTGCGACATTGCTGCCCCTGACTCGGGCAGGGGGCCTGCGGCTTCGCCTTAGGCGCTGTAGTCGAGCGAGGAAGGTGGCGGGGAAAGAGCAGCGGGATTCAGCAGAACAGAGCCAGAGGGCCTGTCCCTGTGGCTCTTTGAGCGAGGGCGGTGGCGGCGGGGAAAGAGCAGTAAGATAACCTCGACGAGCACTATCAGGGCGTGGGGGAGGGTCCAGATATCCACCCACTGCCAGGGCAGACGGGTGTCTTCTGTGAGGCTGAACAGCACCACCGAGATGACGATGGCGCAGATGCCGAGAAGCCAGAACAGGCCTTTGAGGCGCGTGCGGGACTCGGATCGTTCGTCGGCAGCGGCGGGTTGCGGGGATGCGGCGGCCTCCGGCCAGCTTGCGGCTTCGGGCGCGAGCCTGGGTTCGGCGGCGGCTGCCCCATACCCAGTTGCGGCCTCGGGCGTGGCGGCGGCCGGCCAGCGCTCCAACACGGCGTCTGAGCCGGGGTCGCCCGCGTCTGCGGCCTGACGGCGGCGACTGAGCAGGAAGCGGGCCATCAGCGCAAGCATCAGCAGGCCCGACACAACGGTCAGTATGAGGTTGAGAAGGGCCCAGGCCGCACCTGCAGCCGCCAGGGGTACCGGGCTGGCCTCTATAACCACCTCGGCCGCGTCGCCAGAAGCGTTTGGGGAGGTAAGGGGCGTCTGGATGTTGGGGATCTCGCTCGTTGGAACGTCGTCTATGATGATGGGAGCCGCAGACGTGCCGCCCTGCGTTGCGAGCGTGCCGGCGCCTGGGGCGGCGGGCGGCGCGGAGGCGGCAGGTGTTGTGGGCGGCGAGGCAGGTGGCGCTTGGCCAGCCGGTGGTTCAGCGGGCGGCGCGGGCGGCGTGGATGGCGGCGCGTCGGGTTGCTCGGGCGCGTCGGGCGGCGGCACGACCGGCGTGCTCTCGTCATACTGCGCCGCGATGAACACCCACTCCACAGCACAGAGCCTGTTCATCAGGGCAGCGCCAACATCTTTGCGCAGCACCAGCTCAACGGTGATGCTTCCCGCCCAGCCGGCAGAAACGCGGCCTACGGCCACGCCGGCCAAGCTGTAGAGGCTTGCGCT
This sequence comes from Coriobacteriales bacterium, assembly GCA_031276475.1. Lineage (GTDB taxonomy): Bacteria > Actinomycetota > Coriobacteriia > Coriobacteriales > UBA8131 > JAISMZ01. The sequence goes on along the minus strand of JAISMZ010000097.1, from coordinate 620 downwards.
GCTCATGCCTCTGAGCGTGCCGGCGTAAAGCACGGCCGCACCGTGGCGGACGGTGATCTCTGTAGCGTCAAGCAGGGCGTCATCGGCAGTCTTGCCCGGATAGGCGGCCTCAAGATCGCGGGCTTCCGCCGTGCTCAGCGAGCGTGCCGCAAGGCGAAAGTCCACCGGATCGGGCGCGTTGTTGCGCAACGAGACGGTGATGCTGCGCGCATCGCCCGGCACCAGCTCCTTGGTGGCCGTGCCAAAGAGATCAAAGCCGTAGGCCGTCAGGTTTACGTTGTCGTATTCCCAGACATTCGTTGCGCCTTTGCCGTTAAAAGAGGCGCCGCCCTCGGCACGTGCGGGCAGCGGCGGTGCCAACGCCATCAGGGCAAGCAGCGCGGCCAGAGCAAGCGCGATGATGCGGTTTGGTTTTGCGGCTCTTGCCTTGTGCATGGCTGCGGTGCCTTTCTGTGGTGCTTTTTCGCTAAATCTGGAGAAGACCGGGGCGTGACGTCTTCACGGCCGGGGCGGTGGGAGCCGTGGGGGACCCGGCTGGGTCGCCACCGCGGGGTGTGGGGGATTTTGGGGGTGTGCCACGATGGGGACCCCCCCCCGAATATAACACAACCAACCTAGAC
>JAISMZ010000237.1 GCA_031276475.1 Coriobacteriales bacterium | reverse complement strand
GTGCTCCCCATGGGGAGCACAAGAGAGTACGTCCCCTTTGTGTTCGCAAGAGAGTACGTCCCCTTTGTGTTCCGGTAAGCCGTTGATGAAGGCGGGAACGTCCATCGCCTGTTTGCCAGCGGGCTTAAGCCGGCAGACCTCAAGCAGACCGTCGGCGCAGGCCAGCAGCAGCCGGCGGTTGTGGAGAAGGACGGCGCCAGCGGGGGCGGCTGTCGGCACCGCAAGCTGCGGCGTGGCAGGACATAAGGGGGACGCCGCCAGCACGGCGACTTCGCGGTCAGCAATCCGGCAGCGAGCAGGCAGCCGTCTGGAGGCGCTGCGCACGCGACGCAGGTTATCCTCCACAGAGAGCGCCGGACTGATCCACAACTCTTCTTTGAGCAGCTTGTCGGCGTAGGTGACCAGCGCCGGATCCTGCTCCGTCCAGCGGGCACGGCCGCTGGCGATGAGCGGCAGTTGCTCTAATAGTAGCTCTGCGCCCAACTGTGCGAGCTCGGCGCTGAGGCTGGTGGCGTCCTTCTGCGCGACCTCGGTGCTCGCGCGGGCGCAGTACGGGCCGGCGTCCAGGCTCTTGGTAACGCGCATGATGCTGACCCCGGCCTGCGCGTCGCCGGCCAGGATCGCCCGCTCGATGGGAGCGGCGCCGCGCCAACGTGGCAGCAGCGAGGCGTGGATGGTCACGGTGCCCAGGGGCGCGGCCTCAAGCACCGCGGCGGGCAGAACCACCCCATAGGCGGCCACCACGATGATATCGGGCTGACCAGCGACGAGCAGCGCCAACTGCTCGGCGTTTAGCGGGCGTTGTTCGCGCACGTTGAGCATGTCGCGTCCCTGGGCATCACGCAGATAGAAGTCGCGTGGCGTGTGCACCGTAATGCCCAGCTCCTCAGCGCGGCGGCGCACCGGCGAGGGCAGCAGCGTCTTGCCACGACCAGAAACAGCATCTGGGCGGGTGAATACTGATGTAATAGTATGTTCGCTTGCTAATGCTTCGAGCGCGGGCATGGCGAACTCCGGAGTGCCCATGAAGACGATGTTCACCGTAGCAACCCATCAGTGTGCAGCAACCACAACTCACACGACGCGCCAGCGACGCACGAACAACTACAGTTTTGTCGCCTGGATCCTTCAAGGGCATTACGCATTCAGGCCTCCTGGGTTAGCACAATATAGCGTTTTAAATAAGCTTTAAATCTATCGATCTCATCAAAATCGTAATAATCTATTAACTTATCTATAAATTTTCTTCTTTTATAGGTATCCGTTGGTATCATGAATATGCCTATTCCATTATCGATAAGTATTTTATTACATATCAGTTGTGCCGTGCGCTTATTACCATCATCATACCATTGGTCTCTGCATATAAAACAAAAGGCATTTAATGCTGCGCTTATTGCGTCGCCAGTATTATTTATCTCGTCGATTCTATTGTTAATAAATTCTTCTGTGATAGGATAAGGAGGATGATAATCTGTCCCAGTTATTCTAACAGATCCCTGTCTGATTAAATTGGCTTTTCGGTACTTATCAGCTAAAACCAGTCCATTTATCTCAGTAATGTATTCTAGATTTAGATTCTTGTCCAGGCTATTAAATATAGTACTCCACGCGTGTTTTAAGTTTACGACAACATTCTTTTTGTTATCTGAGATAGATTCAACTGGATTTTGATTGTTTAGTATTTTCTCGGTATCCGGCAATGTTAAACCAGGGATTTCGTACATTGCCTCACTCCATATGGATTCTACAAGCTTTTTGTAGGCAAAGCCTATAGTCTGTACTCTTTTTTCTGATGAGGTTCCTTTGGCTTTCATTTGCCCTATCGTCCCTTAATAACTACTCAGGCCCTGTCCTCAACGCCCGTGTCGCCGGGCTTGGCCCCCTGGCGCAGGGCCTGCTCATACTCGCGAAAGGTGCGGGCGCGAGCAATGGGGTCGAGGTGCTCAAACATCGTTGTGCCGTCCAGGTGGTCCAGCTCGTGTTGGATGGCACGGGCCATAAAACCTTCGGCCTCGATGCTGAAGGGCTCGCCCTGCAAATCGAGCGCCGTGACCTCAATGCCGGTCGGCCGCTGTATCGGAATCTGAATGCCGGGAATCGAGAGGCAGCCCTCGTCGGCCTGCTCCGGCTCGCCCCAGCTGCGCACGACTTCGGGGTTCACAAAGTAGACAGGGTCCTGCGGCGGCTCCTCGCCCTCCTCGGCGGTTGAGACGTCTACGACCATCAGCCGTTTGAGCAGTCCGACCTGCGGCGCAGCAATACCACAGCCGTTGCTCTTATACATCAGCTTGGCCATCTGGCGGGCCTTGCCGCGCAGGCTTTTAAGCTCTGCGGGGGCAACGGGCTCGCAGCTTTGACGCAAAACGGGATCGGGAGCGACTATGATGCGCACGGGCCGATCACCAACTAAAGAGCCAACAGGGTCTGCTGCTGTGCGATTACCAGCTCGGCCAACAGCAGCTGCATCGGCTCAACCCGGGGGTTACCGCGCAGTCCGTCGTAGGCCTCCAGCGCCTCGTAGTAGCGTTCTTTATCCTCCACACGAATAATTACTGCCGGATAGCCGGCCTCCTCTAACATCAGGTTGATCAGCAGCCGGCCAACGCGGCCGTTGCCGTCGCCGAAGGGATGTATCTTCTCCAAACGCAGATGGAAGAAGGCGATTGACTCTATCGGGGGGCGCCCCTCGGAGGGGTGCGACTCCACCAGTTGCAGCATCTTGTAGGGTACTTTCTCGTAAGCGGTGGGGCGATGGCCGCGGATCATCACGTTGTAGTTGCGGTACTGGCCGCTGAGCGCCTGCTGGTCTATCAGCAGCTGGCAGTGCAGTTTGTGGATCTCATGCTCGGAGATCCGGGTCTTGGCCTCAAGCAGCTTTCGCGCCAGCAGCGTGGCGTCGCGCAGGCCGACGATAATCAGGTGGTCGCTGAGCGTCTTGCCGGGGATGACGCTGTTCTCGGTGAGGATGCTGGTGACCTCCGTCAGGCTCAGCTGATTGCCCTCGATGGCCGCCGAGTGATAGATGCTCTGATACAAAAATCGCTCCTGGTACGCGTCGAGCACGTCGGGAGCGAGGTCTTTTCCTTCGAGTTCGGCCTTTAGTTTTTCGGCCTTGCGGATAAGCACGTCGAGTTCTTCACTCATGGTGTATCCCCTTCCTACGCTGTGTTCTGCAGTTGGCGGTGGCCTGGCGGGCAGCTTGTCGCAACCGCCAGCCTTACATTGTACCGGCTTGCGGCCGCGGCAACGGCGAGAATTTAAAGATTGCCGCAAAACGTTGTAAAGTTGTTGGCCAGGGCGGCGCGGGTAAAGCTCTCCAACACGCTATTTTATTAAGAGCTGCGTGGGTTTGGAGTAGAGCGGTCGGCACGTTTTTGGAGGCGTGCGTGGAGCAGATGAAGCGCAGCCTGAACGACAGTCATTGCGACTATCAGGGGCGTCCCGCTGTTGATCAGCGTCATGGGAAGCGTCACATCGTCAAACACGAGCCATACGACGAGTGTGGCCAAGCCGAATACGACAGCCACCACCCATACGACAAACGCACGCTCGCGGGGCTGCCCACCATCCCGCTCGCGCTCCCGCCGCGGGCCGGGCGGGGTCTGCTTGTCTGTAGCCTGGCCGCCCGAAGTTTGCTCCTGCCTGTCTGCCTGCCCTGGCGAGCCTGCACCCTGCCTGCGTGCGAGCAGGCGTATCGCCGCGCCTGTGACGGCAGCAATGACGGACAAGACGACGCATATCAGGCTTATCAGGCTCCAGGCACCGCCTGTGCCCCCGGCGCCCTGCTGACGGTTGGCGCTGTCTGCGTCCGCGCTCGTACCTGCTCCAGATGCGGCCGCGGTCGCGGCGAAGGGGTCGGGCACCACCGTGTTGGAGAGAACGCAGACGAGTATGTCACGGCCGTTGGTGGCACCCGGCGAGCAGGTGGAGAGCAGCACCAGGCGACCGTCCGCAACGCCGTCCGGCCACTTGTTGCCGCGCACGTGCAGCGCACGGGCGTACAGCGTCTGGAGATAGGCATCTCTGTCCTGTCGCGGCAGGTCACCTGTGCGGTAGACCGCCTTGTCGTAGGCATCGGCGTGCACGAAGGCCACGGCCTCAAGACCCTGCCAGCGCCCGTCGGCGTAAAGCCTGCCGTATCGATGTTCTTCAAGGTAGGCGGAGTCTGAGAAGCGACCCAGGCCGCCAAAGAACACGTCGCCTTCCATGTGGTGGCCGTATATGATGCTTGTGAAGTCTAAGAACGCGGCGTCTGAGCCGCTGTCCAAAAAAAGCGATCCGGCGGCCGAGTAGGCGCCCATGGCATCGGTGTTGATGTATTTCATGTTGCTTTCAGCTTGCGTCACCGGGTAGTCGATGTTCGTGCCATAAACGTCGAGCCAGGCTATAACCTCGGGGTTTGTGGCGCGGAGGGAAGCAAAAGAAGGGGCGCCTGTTGCAGCGTCTCCCTCAAAGGAGGCGCGCCCGGCATCGGCGCCCGTGGCGTCGTCTGCCGGACGATAGGGCTCCCAGCGCACGGTGGAGGCCTCCGCGCGCAACTGCGAGGTGTCCCAGAGAGCAAAGCAGCCAAAGGCCAGCAGCACGGCTATAAAAACGAAG
>JAISMZ010000298.1 GCA_031276475.1 Coriobacteriales bacterium | reverse complement strand
TTGTGGTCTAAGATTAACGCGAAATCCGTTTACGTCGTAGAGTTCGACGAGGACGAGCTGATAGGTAAGGCCATCGCCGCCCTGAATAAGGAATTGCGTGTCTCCAAAATATTCTTCAGGGTGGAATCTGGTTCCATGAAAGAGATTGAATCCAAAGAGCAGCTGCTTTTGGGCGAATCCATGCTGCGCGAGGAAAGTGCGTCGTACAGCGTTCAGGCCACCGCAAGCGCGGCAGTCAAATACGACCTGATTGGCAAAGTGGTTGCTGATACAGGGCTGACACGCCGCGCTGTGGTAAAGATGCTCAAGGGCATTGATAGGACGGTATTTGACCAGTTCGCCAATAATCCGGAGGAATTCATCATCCGGGCGACGACCATCATTAAGGAGCAAGCGGCAACGGTCATCATTCAGCACATCACCTACGACAAGCTCGATTCTGTCTACGGCACCAACATCTTCACGGAGCCGACGATGAAGGGACAGCTCGGCACCAACGCAATGGCGGCCAACAAGCACCTGTACGACTATATCATCTATGATTCCACGAATGAGAGGGCCTTCGCAGAGCAGATGGATACGGCGAGCGAAGTCGCCGTCTACGTAAAGCTCCCGAGCGGCTTTTACATCAGTACCCCTGTTGGTAAGTATAACCCCGACTGGGCGATAGCGTTCTACGAAGGCAAGGTAAAGCACATCTACTTCGTAGCGGAGACCAAAGGCTCCATGTCCTCCATGCAGCTCCGTATGGTGGAGGAAGCAAGGATACATTGTGCAAGGGAGCACTTTAAGGCCATCAGCACCGATAACGTTGTCTACGATGTTGTGGATAGCTACACAACGCTGATGGATAAAGTAATGCAGTAAAGGATGTGGAATTGGCTGGTAGCGCTGACAGCGCAACATCGCGTTTGCCGTTCCTGCACGGAGCTGAGGGGCTACGTGCTTATAGCAAAGTGGTACCATAACACCCAGCCCCGCGACTGGAGGAATTAGGATATGCCGGATATTGCACTCAGATTTAACAAGGACGTCCTCATTTTGGAGGGCGCCATGGGTACGATGCTGCAACGTGAGGGGATCCGCTTTGACGGCAGCCTCTGCGCCGAGCTGCTCAACGTGCTGGAGCCGGAGCTGATCAGCGACCTGCACCGCCGCTATCATCTGGCTGGCGCCCAATGCGCCTCGACCAACAGCTTTGGTGCCACGCGCGCCAAGCTCAGCGCCTATGGCGTGGGAGAGCGCGTGGAGGAGCTAAACCGCGCCGCGGTGCGCAACGCCCGTGCCGGCGGCGCTCCTCATATACTGGCCGACGTTGGGCCTTGCGGGCTGGTCTTGGAGCCGCTGGGGACGAGCAGCTTTGACGAGGTCTTTGAGCAGTACTTTGAGCAGGTCAGCGCCCTGGCCGCAGAGAGCCCGGACGCCATTTTTATAGAGACGATGACCGACATCGCCGACGCCCGCTGCGCTTTGTTGGCCGCGCGGGCCGCCTGCGATCTGCCGGTTTTTGTCAGCTGCACCTTTGACGAGAACGGCCGGATGGAGCTCAGCGGCACCGACGCCCGAACCGCCGTGGTGATCCTTGAGGCCTGCGGCGCGGCCGGCGTTGGCATCAACTGTGGACTGGGGCCTGAGGAGTTGCTGCCCATCCTTGAGGAGATGGCCCGCACCACCGCGCTGCCGCTGCTGATTCAGCCCAACGCCGGCATCCCCTACCTGAACGCCGCCGGCGAGACCATCTTTCCCGCTACTGCCGAGGAATTTGCCGAACTGTCCGTGCGTTTTCGCGCGGCAGGCGCCCAGTTCATCGGCTCGTGTTGCGGTAGCACCCCCGCCTTTACCGGCGCGATCTACGCGGCGGTCGGTGACACGCCGGTAGTGCGCCGGCCGCGCCCGCAGACCGCCGGGCAGTGCGTGCTGGCCTCACCGCGCAAAAGCCTGACGCTTGGTGCCGGCAGCCCAGCGCGGATCATCGGTGAGCGAATAAATCCGACGGGCAAGCCAAAACTGACGCAGCAGCTGGAGCACGGCCAGATGTCGTTGCTCAGAGAATATGCCGAGACCCAGGTTGTAGCCGGCGCCGATCTGATAGACGTCAACGTGGGCGCCGCGATGGTAGACGAGGCGCGCGTGCTGCCCCAGGCAGTGCTGTCGCTGGTCGCCTTTACCGAAGCGCCGCTGGTGCTGGACTCTACCGACCCAGTAGCCCTGGAGGCGGCTCTGCGCGTCTATCCGGGCAAGGCCCTGATCAACTCGGTTAACGGCGACCCAAAAAGCCTCGCGGCGGTGTTGCCGCTGGCCAGGCGTTACGGCGCGGCGCTGCTCGCTTTGGCGCTGGACGACTCTGGGATCCCCGCAAGCGCCGAGGGACGGATGGCCGTCATCGAGCGGATTCGCGCGGCGGCCACAGACGCTGGGTTGCCAGCGGCGGATCTGGTCGTGGATATGCTCGTGCTGACGGCCGCCACCGACGCCGAGGCGCCAGCGGTGACGCTGGCCGGCGTAGCCGCCGCGACCGAGGCAGGGCTGGCAACCGTGCTCGGCGTCTCCAACGTCAGCCACGGGCTGCCTCAACGCTCGGCCCTGAACGCCGCCTTTGTTCGCGCCGCGCTGAGCCGCGGTCTGAGCGCGGCGATTGCCAATCCAGCCGATGAGCTCCTCGTCGCCGCCTTTGCCGAGCACAACGGGGAGGCAGCGGCAGGCGACGGGACGGGCGGGGCCGATGCCGCCTGGCAGGAGTGGCAACAGGCCTACCAACGAGCCATGGATGAGGTCGCTGCAGCCACGAACGGCAAGGCTGGCGCGAGTGCGCGTGCGACAACCGCGCCGCCCACGGCAACCGCGACGGGCGCTGGCGCGGGCGCGAGTGCGGGCCAGGCGGGCGACAAGCCGGAAGACGGCGCGTCCTCCTCCACAGGTTTGGAGACTGAAGCCACCTTAAAGCGCGCCATCCTGCGCGGCGACAGCGACGCGGTTCCGGAGCTGATAGACGCCGTGGTCGCAGCCGGGCGGGCACCCGAGCGGATCGTTGACGCCCTGCTGGCGCCCGTGATGTCTGAGTTGGGCGAGGCCTTTGCCCGCGGCGAGGCCTTCTTGCCCCAGATGATCATCGCCGCGAACGCCATGAAGGCGGCCGTCACGCATATCAAAGGCCTGCTGCCGGCCGCCTCGGAGGGCCAGGTTCGCGGCACGGTGGTCTTTTGCACGGTGCAGGGCGACGTTCACTCCATCGGCAAGGATATCTGTATAGCGCTGCTGGAAAGCCAGGACTTTCGCGTCGTTGACCTCGGTGTGGATGTGGAGCCAGACGCGGTCTTGCAGGCGGCGCGCCGCGAGCAGGCCGATGCCGTCTGCCTCTCGGCGCTGATGACCACCACCCTGCCGATGATGCGCCAGACCGTGGAGCTGCTCTATGCCGAGGCGCCGGAATACCACAACGGTAAGCATCGTGCGGTCTTTGTGGGCGGTGCTGTGGTCAGCGCGCAGTGGGCCGCGACGGTTGACGCCCGTTACGCAGACGATGCCCCGGGCTGCGTTGAGGCCATCCGCCAGCTGGTAGTGGCGCGCGACTGAACGGCACACGGCGGCAGCCTGGCATCTGTTTAATCATTGCGCACCATTTTACGAACGTTTTATGCTATCATGGGCAGGTTCGTCAAGGCCCCACTGCGACGGAAGAGATAATCTATAGAAAGGTATTGATCTGTGGCAAACATTAAGAGTCAAAAGAAACGTAACCTTACCAACGAGAAGGCCCGCCAGCGCCACCGGGCGGATAAACGCGAGAAGAAGACCGCCACGCACCGGGTTGAGGCTGCCGTAGCGGCCGGAGACGCCGAGACCGCCAGGGCAGAAGCTACCAGGGCCGGCAGACTGCTGGATAAAGCCGCCTCCAAGGGCGTGATCCATAAGAACCAGGCCGCCAACCGCAAATCCGGCGTCGCCAGGCTGGCGCAGGGCGTCTGATAGGCTCTCTGCCCCTTTCTGCGTTTGCTCTCATCCCCATTGCTCTGTTTCGCATGATCCTCAAGAGAAGACTGTGGAGCTCGTGGTTCAACTGCAACCGTTGCAATTGACGCGAACGGCGAGCGTGGCTCTGTGCGCGCGTTTGACATCACCTGCCCAACCGTTGTAAACTTTGCACTACAGGATACTGTTTGTGTAACAGCGTAATGATCAGGCGGCTCTTTACGGTTATGATAAGGTGGATGAAGATGAACGTATATGGGATTCAAACAGAGGTCTGCAAAAGCAGTAGGGGGGGGGGGGCAATCGTGCCGATAACACGGAGCCTGTCCGCAGCTTAAGGGGGCTGAGTCTTTCCTCTCTCAGTGAGAACCGCAGGGGGGCAGTCACGACTTGCAAGACGGGCGGCTTTACACTCATCGAGGTCATCGTCGTACTCGTCATTTTGGCAATACTTGCCGCCATCGCGATACCGGCGCTTACAGGTTATATCGATAAAGCGGAGCAGCGGGCAGCTATCGCCGACGTCAGGGAGATGCATACGGCCCTGCAGGCCATGGTGATGCAGGATTATGCGGATAAGAGGCTAGTGTTAAACGGTGGTGATCCAAACAGAGAAATCCACTATTACGGCAACTCCAGCAACGCATCGTCTGTCACCATCGGTGGTAAAGACTACTATAATGTTTATATTGAATACGGTAGAGGAGACTCCTCTAATGCTAGCCCTTCGTTTCCGCACCTCCTGGCCTATCTCGGCGCTGACGCCCCACCGGGTCTCCCAGCCGACTGCAATTATGCCCAGCTGCGCTTTCTGGTCGCGCTTGACGGTAGTATAGCCGCATTGGACTACGTTACCTACAACAATAATAAAAGTGGCAAGATACCCAAAACCCGAATCACCTGGAATTATAACGGTGCCGATGCGAACATCTCAGAAGTCGTGTTAAAAAATTATCTCAACCATATTGACGACAGCGGCTACGTGGTGCGCTACTTCAACGGCAAACTGATCAGCGGGGTCAAGCCGAACTGAGGTCGCAGGCGGCGGCCACGGACTTCTCCAAAGCCAACTCCGGGTCGCTGCCAGACTTCATCTGTCGGCTGCGGCCATTCTGGCCTGTGCCTTTAAAGCGGCTTGCCATCGTCTGAACGGCAACCGGGCCCGAGCCATCTTCCAAAGATGGTTGAATGCCAGCCGAGGTGCAACGTGCCATCCGAAGTGCAAACGCCAGACTAAGTGCAGCTCAAAAGGCCTGCCTGTGCCAAAGCACCCCTGCTCTGCCAGGGTAAGTGCAACG
>JAISMZ010000277.1 GCA_031276475.1 Coriobacteriales bacterium | reverse complement strand
ACGAATCGTCCCATTTTCCACACCAGATTGGACGGCGAATGTGATGCTCAAAAATGGGACGATTCGTACCGTCCCCCTTGTCCCCCCTGTCCCTATGGCCCTTTTGTCGCTGCTCCTGTCACACCCCAACAGCTAGGAGGATGCAATATGACCAGGATACTCAAAGGCGCTGAGGTGGTTGAGGCGCTTAATGCCCGGATAGCCGCCGAGGTGGAAGAGCTGAATGCCGCGGGCGTTGTTCCGACCCTGGCGATCGTCAGGGTGGGGGAGCGTGGCGACGACATCTCCTACGAGCGCGGGGCGGGCAAACGTGCCGAGAAGGTTGGGGTCGCCGTGCGAAACGTCTTGCTGCCCGCCGAGGTGAGCGAAGATGCCCTGGTTTCCCAGATAGAGGCCTTGAACGCCGATGCCAGCGTGCACGGTGTGCTGCTCTTTCGCCCGCTGCCTGTGCGCATCAATGAGGAGCGCGTGCGCAATGTGCTGGCGTCGGCCAAAGATGTGGACGGTATCACCGATCTGTCGCTGGCCGGGGTCTTTGCGGGTACCCAGACGGGCTTTGCCCCCTGCACGCCGGCGGCCTGCGTCGAGATACTTGAGCACTTTGGCTACCGGCTGGAGGGCAAAAACGCGGTGGTTGTTGGCCGCTCGCTGGTTGTAGGCAAGCCCGTCGCGATGATGCTTCTCGGCCGCAACGCCACCGTGACGCTCGCCCACTCGCGCACCGCCGATTTAAAACAGGTCGTTGCGGCGGCAGATATCGTCATCGCGGCCGTCGGTCGCGCCGAGATGCTCAACGGTGACTACCTCAGCGAGGGCCAGGTGGTGATTGATGTAGGCATCAACGTTACCGAGCAGGGCGCACTTGTCGGTGACGTGGACTTTGCCCATGCTGAGGGCACGGTGGCCGCCATCACGCCCGTGCCCGGCGGCGTGGGTACGGTGACGACCTCCGTGTTGATGAAGCAGGTGGTGCAGGCGGCGCGGCGTTCAGTCGTGTAGCGGCGGCGAGCGAGCCAGCGGCCGCGAGCCAGCGGCCGCGAGCTACAGGACGGCTTTGAGGGGATCAGGGCACGCTCTTCTCCCCCTGAAAGTGCCGCTTCTCCCCTTGAAAGCGCCGCCTCGCACCATAGGAGTGCCACTTTGCCGCCCGCCTGTTCATTTGATTTCCGCCCGGTGAAAGATCGCCATGCCCAGCGCCAGGCTTCCTGCCAGGTAGACGGCGATGACGCAGAGCAGCCGCGCCACGCGCAGGAAGGGTTGAAAGGCGATGCTCGCGGCGGTCTGGGCGCCAGTGATGAAGTCAAACTGGAGGAACTCAAAGTGCGTCTGCTGCTGCAATCCGAAGAGGACGATCATCATCCCGATGAAGAATATCAGGTAGCTTGTGATCAGGGCGGTGCCTTTGCGGGTGATCATCACCATCGCCGTGCCCACGCTGGCGATCGTCAGCGCCATCAGGCTTTGGACGCCGATTGCGTACAGAGACGCGGGCACGGTGAATTCGAGCAGGCCGCCTGAGCCAGTCGCGCTGGTGCTGGCGATGCTTGCGCTGGCGATGCTTGCGCCGCCGGCGATGATGCCGATCAGGACGCCGAGTAAAAGTGCTGCCAGGTAGAACAGCTCGATCAGGACGAAGCTGGTGACGAGTTTTGAGAGGTAATACCTGCTGCGCGACAGGCCGGCGGCGATGGTGTTTTGGGCGGATCCGGAGGTGAAGTCCGCGGCTGCGACCAGGTAGATGAGCACGAGCCCAAAGAGGATCAGCGTCTGAAACTGAAGCGTCGCGAGAAAGAATGCCTTACCCGGCGTCAGTGCGGGGAAGAGCTTGTCGCCGGCCAGATTACTCGTCGTGCCTCCGCCGATGCTGACGCCGATTGAGCCCGACGCGCCTGCCAGCACCTGGATGGCGATCAGCAGCAGAAAGGTTATCAGCGTGATATAGAGCGCCTTGCCGTGCAGCAGTCGGTAGAGGTCGGCACGAAAACAGTTAAACATTGCCATCACCTGGTTTCTTCTTCGTTTGTGGAGGAGGGCGCGACGGACGCCGGGGCCGGGGCCGCCGGGGCCGCTTTGGTCCCGGCGGGCGTGGCGGCGGGGGAGGGAGCCGGGGCCGCTGGAACCACAGCGGCGCCAGCCCCGGCGGCCCCAGCTGCCTCGACTGCGGCCACGGCGTCCACAGCGGCGCTAGTCCCGGCTCCGGCGGCCCCGGCTGCCCCAGCCCCGGCGGCCACCCCGGCTCCGGCGACCCCGGCGCAAGGCTGCGCACCCGAGCCTTCCGGCGCGGCCTTCATGCCGTTTTTGATCAGATTGGTGTAGAAGTCCTCAAGTGAGTCTCCCACTTCGGTCATTGCGCTGACGGTGATGTTGGCGGTGATCAGCGTCTGGATGATCGGCGCGGACTGGTCGAGATGGCTGTAGAGGCGCAGCCACTCGTTGCTAACGATCCTACAGTCGCGTATCCCCAGCTGTGCCTCAAGGACTGCGGCGGCCTCGGCTGCGTTGCTGACGCTCACCTCCAGGGTGCGCCGGCAGGCCTGGGTCAGCTCCTGCGCGCTCATCTGGAGCAGCAGGCTGCCCTGGTGCATGAATCCGTAACGGCTGGCGACCTGGGACAACTCGCTCAGGATATGGCTCGAGACGAGGATGCCGATGCCCTCCGAGGCCAGCCTTTGGATAATCCCGCGGATCTCGATGATCCCCGTGGGGTCCAGACCGTTGATCGGCTCGTCGAGGATGATCAGCTCGGGTTGGGACATAATTGCCAGCGCCAGGCCGAGGCGCTGCTTCATCCCCAGCGAGAAGCTCTGGAACTTCTTGGCGCCGGTGTTGGCCAGCCCTACGGCCTCCAGCGCCTCAATCGTGCAGTCGCGCCGTCGTATCCCGCGCTGCAGGCGGTAATACTCCAGGTTTTGGCTGGCGGAGAGATTGGGGTAGAACCGCGGGCTCTCAACAGTGCTGCCCATTTTCTGTCGCGCCCGGCTCAATCCCTGCGCCGTGGTCTCGCCCATCAGCACCAGGCTTCCCTCGTTGGCGATGGTCAAGCCGCAGATCAGCCGCATCAGCGTGGTCTTTCCCGCACCGTTTTGGCCAACGAGACCGTAGACCTCGCCGGATTGGACGGACAGATTCACGCGATCGACGGCCGTTTGTGGGCCATAGCGCCGGGTCAGGCCCGTTGTTTTTATTAGAGTCTGCACCATCTGACGTCCTCCTTTCATTCGCTCGGACAGCCTTGTCAAGAGGCATCGGTTAATCATTACCTCCCTGGTGGGCGTCCCTGTTGTAGTAAGAAGGCCACGGTACACCCCCCGTGTCCGCCGCGTACTAAGCGTATCTCAAAAGTGGTCGGAAAAAACAGACGCCGCCTCATCTGGTGACGGTTTGGCGGCGATTCCTACGACTGGGCGGCTTTTGCGGCGGGCGTAATGTTTGATAATCTCAGAAAAAATGCTAAATTGTGCACGCCTGACAGCGCATCAGACAATCCGGACAGAGCCACCAGATGACGCTCTTCTGGCCCCTATTTCCCATCAGCGGTTATTGATGTACCGATTTTATCCCATGCTGTGTGTAAAGATAGCGGTAATGTGTAAAGAAAGGGAGAGTTGCGAGGAGGGAGAAAGAGAAAACCATCATCGTATAATTACAATTTAGGGATGAGGAGGGCTTTAATAGGCTGGAAGCATTACAATGAGGAGACATAATGCGATCAGGCTATATACGGGAATAGAAAAGAAGCAAAGAGAATGGCATTAATGAGTACAATAAATAACAGCACAGAAGCCGCTGGAACGAGTAGCCATCGGCAAAAGGATGTTGCCAACTATGAAAGATAGAATCTACCAAACCTACCACAGCTCCTTTAGCCCAGCGGTCATCTCCGCTTTACGTGAAATTGACGACTTGAAAAGACACTTGGACAGTCTCAGCCCGTTGACTTCCGATGCAGGGATACAGGCGGGGCTCAAAAGCTATGACGAAGCTTTCCTGGTAAGGATGACCTACCATTCAAATGCGATAGAAGGATCAACGCTCTCGTTGGCCGATACGGCAGCGGCGTTGGACGGCGAGCTGGTAAAGAACGCGACCGCGCAAGAAATCTATGCGGCCAAAGGCGTCTTTGACGGCTTTATGTACGCGCGAAAGATGCTCGGCGAGGGCCACAGGCTAAGCGAAGAGCTGATAAAGGAGATACACGAGCGCACGGCCCTCGACATCGATTTGCGCCTGAGAGGCATCTATCGAACGACCCAGGTCTATATCAAAGGCTCACAGACTGTTCCCGTTGCCGCACATAAACTCTACACGCTGATGCCCGACCTTGTGTTCGCACACAATGATTCAGATATCCATCCGTTACTTAAAGCCAGCATTTTTCATGTCTTGTTTGAGGGCATCCACCCCTTTGCGGACGGTAACGGGCGCACTGGCAGAAACATCTTGAACTACATGCTGATGCAAGCCGGGTATCCTCCGGTCGCCATCAGGCACGATAAAACCAGTGGCTATATCGAGGCGCTTGAAGAATGGCAGATCGAGAATGACTCGGACAAGTGCCTCACGCTTGTGGCCAGTTTGGCTAGAAGCGAGATCGAGGCAAGGATTTCTCTGATTGAGACGGCGACTAATTTTGAGGAACTGAGATAAACAGGCATCTCCCCAAATCATTCCTGAAAGCACCGCCATGCACCTGCAAAGATGCGCAAGAAAGCCAAATGCTGCTGGCAAAAGCCAGGCTGTATATAAACACTGCAAAGCCGTATGTGAACTGATGTAGGTTTACGATTGGAATGACAGTTTCCCCAATCTCGTTAAACTGATTGCCTTTCTCCACAAGGAGGATATCAAGTTCTTTGCTGAGCTGGGTGTTGAGGTTGGCGACTCCGATGGCTGGCGGCGAACCGGCTATCTCCTTTAGCCCTTATAGCGCCTGGCGATTTCTCTGCCAGCGGCTTGGAGGGACTTGCGCAGGCTGGGCGGTTCCAGCACCTCTACGTGCTCGTAGAATTGCAGCGCCCAGTAACGCATGGCCTGCTCGTTTGCGCGCAGCACCACCTCGACGCTGTCTTCACCTTCGTTCTCAAAGCGCACGCCGTTGCCAAACCAGTCAAAGATGTGGGAGAGGGCCGTGCGTTTTACTCTAAGGCGCGTGCGTACGGCTGAGCCGGAGAACATATAGATGTGCTCGGCCATATGCTGGGGTAGATCGAGGCCGCTGTCCAGTCCCGGCAGCTCGCGCAGCGCCTTGACCGGCTCGTCGCAGAGCTCGATGTTCAGGATCCGATCCACGCGGTAATAGGACAGAGTGTCGTGGGGATCCAGGCGGCAGATCAGGTAGTAGCGGCCGTTGGTGGCAACCAGTTGGTAGGGGTCGATACGATAGACGCGCGGCTGCCCCTGGGAGTCTTGGCGTGCCAAAAGCTTGCCCGAGGTGGTAAAGCTGCCGTAGTTAAAGATCACACGCCGGCCCTTCTCGATCGCTTCGTCCAAGACGCTGACGGTGTAAAACAGCTGGTTGTTGGGTGATTTTATCTCCGGTAGGCTCTGGACGTGCTTGACGTGGGCCTCAAAGTAGCGGCTTGAAAGCTGCTTCAGCTTGTTGATCAGCTGCCGGCATTGGCTTGTGGGGATCTGACGGGAGAAGAGCAGGCTGTCTATCAGTAATCGCAACTCGCTGTCGTCAAAGTCGTGGTTGAAATACCAGTCGGTGGCGATGTCTTCCAGTTCACCATTTTTGTTATGGCGGGTGCTGGTTGTGTGCTCGATGCCGTAACCAGCCGCTGTCAACTCGTCTAGGTTGCGCTTGATGGACTTGCGCTCGGCCTTCATCTGGTATTCGCTGGCCAACAGCTCAACGATCTGCTGCTGGGTGAGTCGGTGATCCTGGTCGGTGTGCCGGTACAGCAGATTGAGGATGTTCAGCACCAGCATCTTCTTGGGCGGTATACTACCGGCGCGGACGGTAGGTGGCGAGACGGGTGTGGGGGCGGCGGTGGGTGTGGGGGCGGCTGGCATAATAAAACCTCCTGTCAGTTTGTGATGTACCGATTTTATCCCATCTTGGGTAGCACAGTGGCGGGAATGGGAGAACGAACCGGGGAAACGAGCTCGTGATATACTACGCTACCTTCCAGCGAAACAAGTTCGCCAGGTGGAAATCAGTTCAGATACTTTGTAATGCAATGCGACAATCTGTGATATACCCTATAAACTCAGGCGATCGCTGCCGCCTCGAAGTCGAGCCGTATCTCTAACAGGGCGGTTTTTGTGGGGGCGGGGGTGTTTGCGGTGCTGGCACCGCCCTTGTCGTTCCAGTCACCCGCTCCAGTGTCGCCGGGTACGCTTGCAAGGCTGCTCGCACCTTCCGCGCTGCCCGCGCCCCCGTCTCCGTCGCCAGCGCCGCGCGCGGCGCCTGCACTGCCCGCGCCGCGCGCGCCGTCTGCCTCAAGCGTCGCCGAGACCCGGATCTCCATGCGCTCCGCAAGGATCTTGACGATCGCCAGCCCGAGCCCTGCGCTTTGCTGGTTGCGCGAGGCGTCGGCGGTGTAGAAGCGGTCAAAGAGGTGTGCGACGTCAAGCTTTGCCGCGCTGGCGGCAGGCAGCGGGTTTGCAAAGGTGACGCTGCCGGTGTCGCTTTTCAGACGCACGGTCAGGCGCTGCTCGCCGTGCAGGGCAGCGTTGGTAACGAGGTTGGTAAAGATGCGTTCCAGAGCTGCGGCGTCGGCGACGACCCAGAGCGGTGTCTCGGGGATCAGGGCCTCAACAACAAGTCCGGCCTGTTGCAGCTCCGCATAGCGCGATGCCAGCACCTCGCGTAAAACGGCGGCAACGTCAAGGCGCTCAAGGTTGAGCTCGCGGCCCTCGGCGATCTGCGTGAACTCAAAGAGCGCCTCGATCAGCGCGGTTAGCGCGTCGAGGCGCTTGGCGGTGGTGCGCAGGTACTCATCGCGCTGCCCTGCGCTCAGATCGGGGGATTGCGCCAGTTGCAGATAGCCGCGGGCGCTGGTCAGCGGCGTGCGCAGGTCATGGGAGATGTTGGTCAGCGCCTGGCGCAGCGCCACTTCGGCCCGGCGGTTCTCAAGCGTCTCGCGCCGCTGCTGTTCGCGCAGGCCCTCAATCGCCAGCTCAAGCTCGGTAATCCTTCGGTTGAAGGTCCGTGTCGTCAGCCGGATATTTGCCTGCGGACCATGCTGGAGGCGTTTGAGTTGCGCCGTTATATTCTCCACATCTCTTTGCAGGCTGAAGGCATAGGCAATGGCCGCCGCCAGAGTCACGCAGAATATGATGATAAACAGGGCCACAGGGGGCGATCGCCTTTCGTTTTTGGTCTTTGGCCGGGCGGGCGCGCGACACGAAGGCGCGTCTGCGTGACACAGAGGGATTCTACCCTATTTTACCTCGGCCTTGCGAAACAGGGACAGGCCGAGCAGCGTGCTGAGCGTCAGGTAGGCGATGGGGATGGCGATCACGCGCAGCGCGTCCGCGGCGGGCAATTGGTAGATATTCAAGGCGACTATGGAGTTCACGACGAAGTCGTAATGTGCAAGATGGGTGTGCGTGAGGTGTTGGAGGGCGGAGAGCAGGATGTTTCCGCCGATGAAGACTACCAGATAGGCGGTGTTCAGCACGGCGCCTTTGCGGCTTATGAAGGTTATGGCGACGCCGGTGGCCGCGATTGCCAGCGCTATCAGGCTTTGAGCGCCGAATGCGCAGAGCAGTGAGGCGATGGTGGGGCTGGCTGCGCCGTCTGCTGTCGCCGCGCCCGCTACGTCCGCCGCGCCTGCGCCCGCGCCCGCTACGTCCGCCGCGCCCGCCGCCGCGCCGCCCGCTACGTCCGCAGCACTCACGCCTGCGCCCGCCACTGCACCCGCGCTGCCGACTCCCAGAGCACTCTCGATGCTGCCGATCAGGGCGCCCACCAGAAGCGAGGCCAGATAGAACAGCTCGATGAACACAAAGCTGGTGATCAGCTTGGAGAGGTAGAGCCTGCTGCGCGGCATTCCCGCGGCAATGCTGTTCTGCACGGCCCCGGAGCTGAAGTCCGCTGCCGCAATCGCGTAGATCAGGGCGAGGGCAAAAAGAACCATGGTCTGAAACTGCCCCATCGCCGCCAGGATCCCCGCCAGCGCCCCCGCGCCGCCAGGAGCCTCCGAGACCTCCGCGGCGCTCATCTGAACGCCCACCGTGCCCGCGTCTCCCGCCAGGAGCTGGCCGACTATCATTGCCAGGAATACCACGAGCGATATAAAGAGCGCCTTGCCATGAAGCAGTCGATAGGCATCGGCACGAAAGCAGTTAAGCATCACGGTCACCTTGTCCTTTCATTGTTGGGCAGGCCACGGTCGCTCGGCGTCTTTCCCGGCAGTGGAGTATCGCCGCCGGAGCCGCCGCTGGAGCTGCCGGCGGCATCCCCGGAGCTGCCGCCGGAGCCGTTGCTGCCCTCGCCCCCGGAGCTGCTGCTGGCACCGCCGCCGCCCCCGTCGCCCCCGCTGCCGGTACCGCCCCCGTCGCCCCCGCCCCCGGAGCCGCCCCCGTCGCCGCCCTCTTCTTCAATCAGGCAGCGGTAGAAATCCTCCAGCGAGTCGCCCACCTCGCCAAGCCCACTGACGGCCACGCCGCCAGCGACCAGCGTCTGAACAACGGCGGCGGGCTGCTCAAGGTGGCTGTAGAGCCGCAGCGAGTTAGCACCGACTATCTTGTAGTCGCGCGTGCCCAGCTGCGTCTCAAGCAGCGTGGCGGCCGCGGCCGTGTCGTCAACGTTTATCTCCAAAGCGCGCCGGCAGCT
>JAISMZ010000261.1 GCA_031276475.1 Coriobacteriales bacterium | reverse complement strand
CTCCGTCTGTCTGCGCGTCTCCATCTGTCTGCGCGGCCTGATCTGCCTGTGCCGTGTCATCTGCGTCTGAAGCGACCTGCGCTGGGTCGTTGTCTGCGTTGTAGGGTGTGGTGGTATGTATGTTTTTGTCCTGTGTGCTCTCTGGCCCGGACGCCAAAGCTGCCTCAAAGGCAGATGCCGGCAAGACGCCAAAGACTAACAGCAGGACAAGAAAGCAGCAGGCGATCTTGCGGGTGGTGCGTCTCAGATCAGACAGAGACCGCCTTGGGATGTGAATTTGGCGGGCAAGTGTCTGAAGATACGGTAAATGCCCCCCCCCCCCGGTGGCTTTGCGTGTTTGGGTCTGGCCCCCAGGCCCTTGGAGCCTATCGTTTATCCTGTCTTGTCTTGTGCGCACTTTTCCCACCTTCATATAACCACCCTGGTCTTCTTGCCGCACAACAGTGGCTGTGCCCTCCAAAAAAAGCGAGGCGCCTACAGCCCCGTAGCGGCTTTTGCAAGCCAGCGCAGCGATCGCCTGGCAGCCCTGTGCGGCCAGGTCAATTAAACAACCGGCATTCAGTATAGACCAACCTGCCCAGTTTTGGCAATATGGGAAGATTTTGGAGGGCGAAACGGCGGGACGCGATGGCGCGCCATCCTACCCCGCAAATCCCTCCACGACCCAGGTGCCGCTTTTGGCGTCCTTGTGCATCGTGATCAGCCCCAGGTCGCGGGCCTCCTCCAAAAGGCCGGTAAACGAGCGATAGCCATGAAACTGCTCGTTGAACTGCGGTGCCTTGCGGCGAATGGTGTCCTTTATCAACGACGAGTGCATCGTCTCCACATTCTCGCGTTGCAGCGCCTCGATGGTCTCCAGCAGCAGCTGATAGGCCTTGCGCTTCTCCTTGGGCAGACTTTCGGGCAGGGCGGGCGCGTCAGCGGGCATGCCGATGTCCTCGTAGAAGATGAACTCGTCGCAGTTGGTCGCCAGAAGCTCGCTCGTGGAGTCGTACATCCCCACGCCGATCACCGTCTTGCCGTTCTCTTTGAGCTTGGAGACCAGCGGCGTGAAGTCGCTGTCGCCGGAGACCACCACGAAGGTGTCGATGTAGTCCTTGGTGTGGCAAAGCTCAATGGCGTCCACGGCCAGACGGATGTCGGCGGAGTTCTTGCCCGTGCGGCCGCGGTCGGGGATCTCGGTGAGCTCTATCCCCAGCGCGTGCAAATCGCCCACCGCCTCGCCAAAGCGCTGCCAGTCGGAGTAGGCGCGCTTGGCCACCAGCTTGCCCTTCTCCACAAGGCGCTCGAGTATCTTGCCGATGTCAGGCTTGATGGCCGCGACGCGCCGGCCGCCGCCTTTGGGCGTGGCGCCGAGCGCGAGGTTTTCGTAGTCGATGAAGACGGCCAGCGAGTGACTCTGTGTTGTGCTGTCAGACATAAGTGCCTTTCCCTTCGGAAATCTTTGGAATTCTCCAAAAAACCTGATTGTGGCGCCCTGAAAGGTGCCGATTTCGTACCTGTGAGCCTGATTGTACCATCGTTACACGATCTGGGTCTTGCAAGTCGCCAAAAAAATTGAGACAATGTAAAATATAACAGAAGGCGGTCACTTTGACACCTGCCTCAGACCGGTTGCTTTTGGTATGTCGCTTTTGTAAAGTTATTTTGGCACAACCGACGAAAAAGTAGTACTATATGCAATAGCGAAATTGGTACCGTGTTTTGAGACGCAAGTTCATCGCAGGATCGTCGTAAGGCCGGTGCGCACCGTGCGCCCGGTACCACAGGCCCGAATGGAGCTGAAAATGAGAATTACCCGCAGGACAGACTACGCAATCCACCTGATCGCCGACCTCGCCGAGACCCCCGACAAGCCGTTGGGGCTGCGCATCTTGGCCGAGCGTCACAACGTCACCTACGCCTACGCGCGTACGGTGCAGCAGGGCCTGCAAAAGGCCGGCATTGTGACCACCGTCCGTGGCGTGAACGGTGGCATCAAGTTGGCAAAAGGTTTGGATGAAATCACGCTTCTGGACGTCTTTGAGGCCGCCCAGAACCCGCTGGACGTCGCTTTTGACCCCACGGGCACGCCCTGGGAAAACTACGAGGGCGCCTGCGACACCGATCACGTCTGGAACTCCACCAAGAAGATCCTCAATGACCACCTCTCCAGCATGACCATGCATCACGTGGTTCATGGCAAGGCAAAGGTCAAGTAGTTTCGTACCACTGTCGTTACCGCGACGTCGTGGCAGCCTTTTGGTTGCGTCGCGGTAACGGCTGGCCGCCCTGCGGTGGGGGTACGCGGCGGCTGGGGGGGGGCGTGCGGCGCGGCGGTGCGGCCTGGCTGGGGGCGGTGGTGCGCCCCGGCTGGCGGCAGCGGGCGACATCCCTAACGGTGGCTGAGCCACGACTCAGCTGACAGCGGCGGGCGGCGGGCGGCAATCCTGACAGTGGCTCAGCGGCGCTCGCCGATAGGCAGATACGGGCGCGCCGCGCTGGTGGATTTGTAGGCGGGTCGGATGATCCGCTTGCCGGAAACTATCTCCTCAAAACGGTGCGCTGCCCAGCCGGCCATCCGGGCACAGGCGAACAGCGGCGTGAACATATCCTCGGGGATTCCCAGCATCCGGTAGACAAAGCCGGAGTAGAGGTCGATGTTGGCCGAGATTACCTTATCCACCCCTTTTACTTCGGCAAAGACCACGGGCGTCAGGCGCTCCACGCTTTGCAGCAGCCTCAGTTCGGCCTCAAACTCGCTGCCTGCGGCCAGATCGGTGGCAAAGCGCTTGCAGATCAGCGCTCGCGGATCGCTCAGCGTATAGACGGCGTGCCCCATGCCGTAGATCAGCCCGGACTTATCAAAGGCCTCTTTGCGAATCAGCTTTGCCAGATAGGCCGCGATCTCGTCGTCGTCGTCCCAGTTGGCAACGTTTTCGCGGATGTCGCGCTGCTGCTGGAGCACCTTGGCGTTGGCGCCGCCGTGGCGAGTGCCCTTAAGCGCGCCGATGCCCGCCGCGTAGGCGGAGTAGGGATCGGTATCGGCCGAGGTTAGCGCCCGCACGGTAAAGGTGGAGTTGTTGCCGCCGCCGTGCTCGGCGTGCAGCGCCAGCATGACGTCGAGCATCCGCGCCTCCTCGGGCGAGAACTGGCGGTCCAGACGCAGCATGCTGAGGATCGTCTCGGCCGTGGACTGCCCGGGGATAAAGCGGTGCATGATCATCGAGTCGTGGTTGAAAACCGCCTGCTTGGCGTAGTAGGCCAACACCGCGATGCGCGGCAAGCGCGACAGTAGCGAGACGGCAGCGGCAATTTCGTGCGTCGGGCTGCGGTCCTCGGCGGCGGCGTCGTCGGCGTAAAACATCAGAATCGAGCGGCCCAGGCAGTTCATCACGTCCGGCGTCGCGGGATTCATGATGTAGTGCGCGGTAAAGCCATCGGGCAGCTCACGTTGGGCGTCCAAGGCCTCAATGAAGCCGGCCAGCTCGTCGGTCGTGGGCAGCTCGCCCATCAACAGCAGGTAGGCGATCTCCTCAAAACAATGGCGTCGACCATCCGCAGGCGCGAGCAGGTCGCAAATGTCGTAGCCGCGATAGATCAGCCGCCCCTGGTCGGGGCGCCGGTCGCCGTCCGAGATGACGTAGCCATGGACGTTGGAGATGTTGGTAACGCCGGCCACCACACCGGTGCCGTCGTCGTTGCGCAGGCCACGCTTAACGGCACTGCTCTCATAAAATGCCGGATCAACACGATTGACTTGCACAAAACGGTCAACCAGCGAGAACGATTCGGGGTCAACCACGGGAAACATTGGCTCGGTCATGGTGCACTCCTTGTAATTCAGGTGTGGAGAAGGACGAGGTTTCATTATACTGGTCTTCTGCGTCAAAAGGTGAGTCGGGGCGCCGGGCAAGACATAACGGGGACGGTTCTTTTATGTCTTGCGGGCAGCGGTAGCGTAATAGAAGAGGTGACAAAATGGGTGACAAAAGGGACGGTACGATTTTGTCACCCCGCGAGCGAAAGGCAATGCCTATGAAGCTGATCTCCTGGAACGTCAACGGGCTGCGAGCCAACATCAAGAAGGGCTTTTACGACACCTTTACCGCCCTTGACGCCGACGTTTTTGCTATACAAGAAAGCAAATTACAGGCCGGGCAGGTGGATTTGGAAATCCCCGCCAGCTATCACCAGACCTGGAGCTACGCTGAACGCAAAGGCTATTCCGGCACGGCCGTCTTCTCGCGCGAAGAGCCGCTGCGCGCCCTCCACAAACTGGGGCTGAAACCCGGCGACGGCAAGATTTTTGGTGCCGCGGATCCCACGATAGTAGACAACGAGGGCCGGCTTTGCGCCGTGGAGTTTGAGCGCTACTGGTTTGTTAACTGCTACACCCCCAACGCCCAGGACGGGCTGGCCCGCATCGCTTTGCGCCTGGCCTGGGGCGCGGCCTTCACGCGCTTTGTCGCCAAGCTGGCCAAGGACAAGCCGGTGGTGATCTGCGGCGACCTGAACGTCGCCCACAACGAGATCGACCTCAAAAACCCCGGGCCCAACCGCGGCAACGCCGGTTTTTCCGACGAGGAGCGCGACGATTTTTCGGCCCTTTTGGCCGCCGGCTTCACCGACAGCTTCCGCCATCTCTACCCCACCCTCGCCGGCGCCTATTCCTGGTGGTCGTTTCGCGGCAACGCCCGCGCCAATAACACGGGATGGCGGATTGACTACTTCCTGGTCTCCAACAGCCTGGCCGAGGCCGGCGCCATTACCGAGGCCAGCATCTATCCCGAGGTATACGGCTCCGACCACTGCCCGGTCGGCCTGGAATTGGAGTTGTGAGATGACCGACAAACCCGCACAGACCAAGGCCGTGCTCTCGGTGCTCGGCAAAGACCGCAAGGGCATCGTGGCGCGGGTCGCAACGACGCTCGCCAACTGCGAGGTCAACATCGACGACATCTCCCAGACGCTGCTCGACGAGCTGTTCTCGATGACGATGCTTGTCACCCTCAGCGAGGATTTGGTATCCTTCGAGGCGGTGCAGGCGCAGCTTGCCACCGACGCCGAGGCGCTGGGCGTGCAGATCACCCTGCAGCGCCAGGATGTCTTCGACTTCATGTATAAGGTGTAAGGCGCGGACACAGGGGGACGGTTCTTTGGTGACACAGGGGGACGGTTCTTTGG
>JAISMZ010000135.1 GCA_031276475.1 Coriobacteriales bacterium | reverse complement strand
GACAGATGAACCGTCCCTGTGTCCGCCTGCGTCCCTGTGTCCGCCCACCGCGCCGCCCTCGCCCTCTCTGTCTCTATCAGCGTCCGAGCTCCCACAGATGAGCGGCCCAGTGCAAACCGGCAGCCCTGTAACGAGCCGGGCTGTGGCTGGCGCCGGTACGGGCAGGGTGCCGTGCGAGAAGCTCACCGTTCCTGAGCCCAGGGCCAACGGTGTGGCCAGGACGGCACTTGGCGCCAGCCGCTCAAGCAACCAGCAGCAACCAACGATGTCCACAACAGAGTCAGCCGCGCCGATCTCATGAAAATGCACCTGCTCCAACTCCACACCATGAACTTCTGCCTCGGCCACGGCGATGGCCTCAAAAACGGTCAGGGCCCGAGCCGCTGTCCGTTCACCGAGCAGGCCGCTCGCGCCGGCGTCTTCAAGCAAGGTGCGGATCTGCGACCACCGTCGCCACGGCGGGGCGTCCTCGGCGACACTCAGATAGCTGGCGTTCACCGAGCCGCGCACGACCTTCTCCCGGTGCAGGCAAACCGCAGCATCGGGCAACAGCTGGGCGATAAGCGCCTGCAACTCCGCAAACGTGGTCAGCCCCAAAACCTCGGCCAGTTCCAGCAGCGCTCCGAGCGTTTTGTCGCCGGACGCGCCCGTGCTGTAATCAATATGGATAATCACGGCGCTCTCCGTTTCTGCCTGTCGTGTCGTAAAGGCTATAATAACAAGCTGCAACAAAAAATGCGATGGCGGTGCAGTCAGGGATGTTTGCGAGCGCGCAGCGAAAGGCGCCGGCACTGGCAGGGATGCGGCCTGCCAGTGCACCATGCGCCGATGCGCGACGAGAGTCCTGACTTCCGCCGCCCGGATAGCAGATGACGACAGGGATGCTTATGAATACGATGAGAAGATCAGAGAAAAAGCCCCAGATGGCCTACCTCGGCCCTCAGGGCACCTACAGCCACGAAGCCGCGCTTGCGGCCTGGCGGAACTGCGGTTTTGGGACAGCGGAGGGCCTGGCCACCACCTCCGACGCGGTCCTCACCCCCGGCGCGACGGCCGCGAGTGCAGCCGCCACGTCCGCCTCCACAACTGACGCCGTGGCCCCCGTCTCCGCCGCAGCTCCCACTCCTGTTGCGACTTTCACTCCTCCCGCGGCCCCCGCGCTCATCGAGTGCGCCAGCATCGGCGAGGTCTTTGAGCTGGTGGACCGCGGGCGCGTGGCCTACGGAGTCGTGCCGATAGAAAACGCGCTGGAGGGCTCCGTCAACGAAACTCTGGACGCCTTTGCCTTTACCTCCGGCGCGCTCATCGTGCGCGAGCTGGTGCTGGATATTCACCACAACCTGATCGCCGCGCCGGGAACGGGTCTGAGGGACATTCGCAGCGTCGCCTCGCACCCTCAGGCGCTGGCTCAGTGCCGTCGCTGGTTGGCCCGCAACCTGCCCAACGCTGTCACCATCGCCACCACCTCTACCGCCGAGGCCGCCCGCGACCTGCAGCCTGGCGAGGCGGCCATCGGCACCGCACTGGCGGCCGAGATGTTTGCCGCGACCGTCCTTGAGGAGCAGATTGAGGACCACTTTGGCAACCAGACGCGCTTTGTTGTGATGGGCGCACGTATGCCCGCTCCCACCGGCAACGACAAGACCTCGCTGGCGCTGTTCATGAAGGAGGACCGCCCCGGCACGCTGCTGATGATTCTCGCAGAATTTGCTTATGCCGGGCTTAATTTAACCAAGATTCAAAGTCGTCCAACAAAGCGTGCCCTGGGCGACTATATGTTCTGGATTGACGTTGAGGGGCACGCCGACGACCTCAGCCTGAAGACCGCCCTGGATTCACTGCGCCTGAAGATGCGCGAGGTAAAGGTGCTCGGTTCCTACTCTGTAGCGCAGGCGGAAGCTGGCGTGTAGTCATGACGGGACGAGGACATAAGGGGGACGGTTCTTTTGTGTCTCGCGAAGACTCCGAAGGGTCGAACCTGTTGTCCCCAGACGCAAAAGAACCGTCCCCCTTATGTCCTCGTCCCACCGCAAATCCACTGGTGATAGCATTAGGCAAGGCGGTACAGGGCTTGGCTGGCCTGCGCGGGGGCGGTTCGTCGCTGCCCGGTTTAGTTGTGGAGAAGATCGATCGCGACTTTGCCGTGCGCCTGCTTGCCAAGCTGCCGCTCGGTGTGGTCGTGATCAGCGGCACCAACGGCAAGACGACCACTACCCGCATCGTTCGCGACCTTCTTACCAGCGCGGGACTGCGCGTCTTTACCAACGATTCCGGTTCCAACTTCATGCGCGGCGTTATCTCCTCGCTGCTGCGCGTGCTGTCACTGAGCGGGCGTCTTGAAGCCGATATCGCAGTGCTGGAGCTGGACGAGGCTCATGCCGTAGATTTTGCTCGTCGCGTGCGTCCGCGCCAGACATTGCTGCTCAACGTGATGCGCGACCAGCTGGATCGCTTTGGTGAGATCGACCACACGGCCGAGCTTCTGGCTGAGGTGGCGCGCAACACCACGGGCGCCGTTGTCTTAAACCGCGAGGATCGCCGCGTTGCCGCTATTGCTGCCAGCGGGCTCAACGCCCGCGTGCACTGGTACGGTCTGGCCCCAGATCTGCACCATCATTTTCCTGAGGATGACGAGCTTTACGCCTCCGACGACATCGCTGCCAACGCCGTGGATGAACCGTCCTCCTGTCCGCTTTCGCCCGACGTTGTCCTCGCCGCGCTTGACGGTAGCCGGGCGACTTTTCAGATAGCGGGCGTCAGCCACAGCACGGAACTGGCCCTGAAGGGTGTCTACAACGCCTTTAACGCCGCAGGTGCGCTGGCGCTGGCCCGCGTTGTACTTGCAGCGCCAGCCACCACTGACATCCAGCTGGTAGCCGCGCTCGCGCGCGTGACCAGCGCCTTTGGGCGCGGCGAGGAGTTTTTGCTCGGCGCGACGAGTGTGGAGTTGTTGCTGGTGAAAAACCCCGGCGGCTTCAGACTGGCGCTGGAGTCTTTTAGTCCCCAGGGGCAGGTGACGATGATAGCCATCAACGATGACTACGCTGACGGCCGCGACATGAGTTGGCTCTACGACGTCTCTTTTGCCAGTCTGCGTACCAGCGGCGTGGCGATGGTAAGTGGCACGCGCGCCTATGACATGGCCCTGCGCCTGCACTATGACGAGGTCCCCTTTGCCGCGGTGCAGACCGACTCGCAGCGCGCACTCGCGCTCTTTTTAGCCGACCGCTCCGAAAGCCCTCATCGTATCTATTGCACCTACACGGCGATGTTGGCTCTGCGCCGCCGCCTGGCTGCACAGACCGATGCCGAGAAGGTGATGTGATGGACGCCACGAACGGCTGCGAGCTTCACATCTGCCATCTCTATCCGCGGGAGATGAACATCTACGGTGACCACGGCAACCTGCTCGTGCTGCGCCACCGCGCCGAAACTCGGGGCATCAACGTGCGCGTCAGCGACTACCATCCGGGCCAGGCTTTTCCCTGCGACGTGGATCTGCTGCTGGGCGGCGGCGGCCAGGACTCCGGCCAGCTGGCGGTGCAAAGCGATCTGCCGCGCGTCGCCGCGCCACTGCGTGAGCTGGTGGAGGCGGGCGCGGCAGCGTTGATGGTCTGCGGCATGTATCAGCTCTTCGGCAACTATTTTCGCACCGCGACGGGCGAGACCATCGAGGGCCTCGGTATCCTCAACATGCACACCGTGGCCGG
>JAISMZ010000096.1 GCA_031276475.1 Coriobacteriales bacterium | reverse complement strand
TTGGCATCGTCGTATTCGCTGTAGAGGCTGACGAACTCCTCCGGCTCGTCGCCTGCCCGGCTGCCGGTGCGTCCGCTGCGGGCTGCGGCGTTCCCGCTGCCGGTAGCCTCGGTGGCGGTGCCCACGGCGCTACCGGCGCCGCCCGCGTTGTCGGTGGCCGCGCCGGTGCCGGCGCCGCCCGCGTCCGCTCCACTCGCCCTCGCAACCGTTCCCGCGCCGCCCGCGTCCGCATCCGCGCCGCCAGCGTCCGTGCCAGCGGCCCTCCCGCCTTTCGCCTCGCCGATCAGCGGGCAGATGAAGTAGGCCTGCTGCCCGCGGGCAAGGGCCTGGCGGATGGCATCGTAGGCCTCAAATAGCAGCGCCCGCCCGATCAGTCGGGTCTGCGTCCGTGCAGGGACGGGACGCGAGCGCAGCCAGGTGGTGGTCATGTCCCCGTAGATAACCAGCGCCAACGACCGGGGAATCGGCGTGGCGCTGAGCATCAAGATGTCCGCTCCCCCGCCTTTGCGTCGCATCTGCTGGCGCTGCTCAACCCCAAAGCGGTGCTGCTCGTCGATGACGGCCAGGGTCAGGCGCGCAAAACGGACGTCGTCTTGCAGGAGCGCGTGGGTGCCAAACACCACCTGCAGGCTGCCCTCCTCCAAGCCTTCAAGGATCAACTCGCGCTCGCGGCGGCTGCTGGCTCCGCTTAACAAGGCCCAGTTGATGCCCAGATCGTCGAGCAGGGGGCCGAGCTTTAAGGCGTACTGCCCGGCCAGAACGACGGTCGGGGCGATCATTGCCGCCTGAGTGCCCGTGTCTGCGGCCGCGACCAGAGCGTGCAGGGCAACGACCGTCTTGCCGGAGCCAACGTCGCCCAAAAGCAGGCGGTTCATCAGGCGCGGCGCGTGCATCTCGGCGAGGATCTCCTCTGTGGCTGTGCGCTGATCGTCCGTCAGGGCAAAGGGCAGCATGTCGGCCAGCGCGCCCAGACGCGGCCCGTCAAGACGGTGTTCGGTCGGTTTGGCCCCGTCCTCCTCCACACGGCGTTCGCGGATCAGGGCGATCTGAGCGTAGAGCACCTCCTCGTAGGCCAGGCGGCGGCGGGCGGTTCGGTACTCCTCGCGTCCCGGTGGATGATGGATGGCCTGCAGCGCCTGCTCGTGGCTGATCAGCCCGTGACGCTCGCAAAGGCTTG
The DNA here is from genome assembly GCA_031276475.1 of Coriobacteriales bacterium. Classification (GTDB taxonomy): domain Bacteria; phylum Actinomycetota; class Coriobacteriia; order Coriobacteriales; family UBA8131; genus JAISMZ01. The sequence goes on along the minus strand of JAISMZ010000096.1, from coordinate 3,168 downwards.
CCGGCAAAAGCTCCGGAGCCTCTGCGGTCAGCTCGAGGGCGGCATCCACGAGCTTACCTATCAGGGAGCTGGTGATGCCGGCGCGGGCCCGATAGACCGGCTCGATGCGGGCGTCGATGGCCGCAAGCCCCTCAGGCGTGGCGCCCTCCTCCACAAATTTGAGAAAACCCTGCTCATCGAGCTGTCGGTGCAGCGGGCTGCTCAGGCGCAGAAAGCCGTCAAAGTGCTCGACGGTTCCCAGAAACGACACCGGCATCCCCACCACCAGCGTGCGCGCCATCCAGGGCTGGTTGAACCAGGAGGCCAGCAGCACACCGCTGTCGTCGACCAGTGAGGCTTCCACCACCGGCAGTTCGCGCCCGCGACGGCGGCTGTAAACCTTGCGGGTGCGCAGCTCATCGATGCGCCCGACCACCGCGGCTTTCTCGCCGATGCGCAGGGAGGCTATTGGCTTGATGTTGGTGAAGTTGTTGTAGCGAAAGGGGTAGTGTTCGAGGAGGTCGCGGAGTTTGTGGATCTGCAGCGCCTGCAGGGCCTGCAGGCGCTTGCCCGCGGCATAGCGCAGGCATTCGACCGATCGGTCGAGGTTCAACAGCGCCTGAGCCTGAGCCTGCGAGAGGTAACTGGGGGCGTCATCGGCGGCAGCACCGGGAGCCAAAGCCACAGGCATCACTCCGCAGCCATGACCAGCGGATAAAGCGGCTGCTCGCCGCGCTGGGCGTCAATCTCAAGATCCTCAAAATCCGCCTCGATCCGCGCCAGCAGGGCCTCAAACTCATCCTGGGCCAGCTCTTGGCCGGCCAGAATGGTTAAGACGTCGGCACCCTCGACGATCTTTCCCACCACGCCCAGGGCCACCGTCGCTATGTCGGAGCCGACCACTTCTATCGAGCCGTTAACCAGGCCGATCACATCGCCGGCAGCGATGGTGCTGCCGTCGGGGGCCTTGGCGTCTTTAATCGCCGTGGTCACCTCGCCGTAGGCAACCTGGGCGATGGCCGCCTCCATGGCACTGACGTTGTCTGCCAGCGACGCTCTGGGGTCAAAGACGAACATCGCCGAGAAGGACTGGGGCACGCTCAGCGTGGGCACCACCCGCGTGGGCTTATCGGCTATCTCGGCGGCGGCGTTGGCGGCGAGGATGACGTTTTTGTTGTTGGGGAAGATGATCACCTGCTCGGCGTTGACCTGGGCTATGGCGTCGATGAAGTCTTTTGTGGAAGGGTTCATGGTCTGCCCGCCACGGACGATCAGATCAACTCCCTGCGAAGTCAGGATATTCGCGGTGCCGGCCCCGGAGCAGACGGCAACAAAGCCGAGCGGTTTGGGCGGCTCGCTCGGCGGCTTGGGCGCCTGTCCGCCGAGTGCCCGCTCACGCTGCTCGCTTTGCAACCGCATGTTATGGATGTGCACCTCCGACACTTGGCCGCGCTCGGTCATATAGCTGAGTACACTGCCGGGGTCGTTGGTGTGCACATGAATCTTGTAATCCGGCTTGGCACCAACCATCAGCTCGCAGTCGCCCATCGATCCGAGGAAGTCCAGCGTCGCCTCGGGCGCGGCCGTGTCGCTTTTGTAGAGGAACTCGGTGCAGTAGAGGTAGTCGCTGCCCTCCCAGTCATCGATCTGCTCGATGGCCACGCTCGGAGCCGGCTGGGTGAAGCTTGCCGCCTCGGGCACCTGTCGAGAAGTGCCGGTAACCGCCCCGGCAAAGCCGTCTATCAGTATCGCCAGGCCAAAGCCGCCGGCATCCACCACGCCGTTCTCCTTGAGTACCGCCAAAAGCTCCGGCGTGCGCCGCACCGAGGCGAAGGCCTCCTCGGAGAGCCGATGCAGGGCCTCGTCGCGACCCAGCCCCTCTTCGGCAGCGGTGTTAGCGGCCTCGGCAACGTCGCGCAGAACAGTTAGGATGGTCCCCTCCACGGGCTTGCGTACGGCGTGAAAGGCCACCTCAACGGCTCTTGCCAGCGCGGTGGCAATGGTGGTCGCGTCAAACTCCTCGGTGCCTTCCAGCCCCTCACAGATGCCGCGCAGGATCTGCGAGGTAATCACGCCGCTGTTGCCGCGGGCACCCATCAGCGAGCCGTGGGTGATCGCCTTGCGCACGTCGGCAAGCGTTGCCTCGGGGCTGAGCGCCATCACCTCCTGAACCACCATATCCAGCGTCAACGACATATTCGTGCCGGTGTCGCCATCGGGCACGGGAAAAACATTCAGGCGGTTGATCTCTTCAGTGCGATCGTTCAGCGCGGCAGCCGCCGAGCGGATGTAGAAACGAAACTCGTCAAGTACCATGATTTATTGTCTCCCGGGTCTAATGATCTCAGATGAACGGCACGTACCTTGGCGGGCAGCAGGGATCGTCATTGAACGTGAATCCCCTGAACATGCACGCTGATGGCGGCGACCGGCAACTCGGCGTACTTCTCCATAACAAAACGCACCCTGTCCTCCAGGTTCTTGGAGACGGTGGGCAGATTGACGCCGTACTCGATTACCACATAGAGGTCGATCAGCAGACCCTCCGCCCGCCGCTTGACCGTCACCCCGCGCCGCAGCGCACGCACCGGCAGCAGCTTGGCGACGCTGTCCGTCAGGCTGGGAGCCGCCATACCAACGATGCCGTAGCTTTCCAGGGCCGCATACCCGATCAGATCGGAAATCACCCGGTCGGCCACCCGCAGAGTGCCCGGCACGGCAGTGATGCTCTCAGGGCTGTCCGTAGTCATTATCACTCCTTCGTCTTTTTGCCGTGTGCAGGTGCTTTACGTGCGCCTGCTGGTGAATCAGATGTTGATTATAGCAAAGGAGGGACACAAAAACTACTCATTGGTCTGTTTGCTAAGCATCCTCAGTTTAAATATTTAAATAGTTAAATATATTATTCGTATTTATCCTGTTTTTCTTGAAGATTCAGCCCCCACCTGCTACACTGTCCAGTAAGTGTATGTTTTAGGAAACCAAAGAAGAAACGGGATGACGAGTAGCAGATACGTGGAGATATTCGATAACATAAACAAAATCGTTAAAACAGATTTGGAGGCTTCCACCCGAGTTTTAGCCAATTAGCGCAGGTATCCCTACATCTACCAGCAACTAAAGCGAAATATCGCGGTATTAAATCAAACGTGTATAAGCCCCGCCTTCTTCAAAGAGTACCTGAAGCGC
>JAISMZ010000050.1 GCA_031276475.1 Coriobacteriales bacterium | reverse complement strand
GTCTCGTCCCCCTGTCACGTCTCGTCCCCCTGTCACGCGTCCCCCTGTCAGGTGACACTTTTTACGTCCCCCTGTCACGTCTCGTCCCCCTGTCACGTCCGCCCCGTCGCCGCGCCCGCGAGGCAGCGCCAGCCGCCAGGCGACATCGCCGCTCTTCTCCAAAGCTGATAAAAAGAGTTTCTCGCAGACAAGCGCGGCCAAAACGATGACCAGCGTCCAGGCCAGGAGGTCGGCTGAGGAGAGTTGGATCTTTGCCTGGTAGATGCGCTCACCAACGCTGCCCAGCGGCAGTCCGATCAGCTCGGCGGCAACGCCGGACTTCCAGGCCATGCCAACGGCGACGCGGCTGGTGGCAGTGAGAAAGGGTAGAACCGTCGGCCAGTAAAAGGTCAGCAGACGCCGCCGGCCCGAAACGCGAAAGATCTTTAGCATTTCCAGCAGTGGGCGGTCCTGATTGCGCAAGCCCTCAATCACCGAGAAGTAGACGGCGGGAAAGGTGACCAGAAAGACCGCGCTGGCACAGACATTGGGCGCGCCAAACCAGATTAGCAACAAGACGATGAAGCAGACGATGGGAACGCTTTTTACGCAAAGCAGTGCGGGGTTAAAGAACTCGGCAAAGGGTTTAAGGCGCCAGGCCAAGGCTCCCAGCAGCAGACCGGCAACCAGCGCCGTAAAAAAACCGATGCTGATGCGCAGCAAAGTGTAGAGGATGGTTTGCCAGAAACGGGCCGTGAAGGCGTTCGCGTAAAGCGTTCGGATTACATCAAGCGGCGAGCAAAGCAGTATTTCGTTGGCCACCCAGACGCTCGCCAGGTGCCAGACGAGCAGCCAGGCAAGTGTAATAGCTAGATATTTTAGTAGCTTGCTTGCCAATCAGCTCATGGCACTCGGTAGAAGAAGTCGGCGGCGGGCAGGGCGCCGCCAATCGCGGCAGGATCCTGGGCGAACAGCGTTGTTAAGTAGCCATTCAGAGCAGTCTTCATCTCGTCGCCGTCGATGCTGACCAGCGAGCAGAAGGGGATGGCCTGCACGGCTATCGCCTCGCTGCTGATGATCCCCGCCTCAACCACCAGCGGCGCGGCTGTGGCGGGGCTGGCGTTCACAGCGTCTACCGAGGCGCGCTGGCGTGCACAGAACTCCTCCACAACACCGGGATGCTCGCGCGCAAAATCGGCGCGGACGACCGTCACACCGGTTACCAGACGGCTGCCATCGCTAAAGCTGGAATCCCACTCGTCGGAGAGGCTGACGCGAATCTTCAAATCGGGGTTCTTGGCCGTTACCGCGGCCACATAGGGCTGCGGCAGCACGGCGATGGCAGCTGGGTCGGCGGCAAGGGCCGCGGCCAACTCGGTCGCCTCCGACTTGTATTCCAGCGTTACATCCGCGACGTTTTGTGCAGCCAGAAGGGCGCTCATCACGTACTCAGGCGTCGTGCCCTTGCCCGTCATCAGCACCGTGCGGCCGGAAAGATCCTTCAGTGAGTGTATCGTATCGTCGGCGGTGACCACATAGAGTACGCCCAGGGTGTTAATGTTTAGTGCCTGAATGCCGCCTTCGGTGCGGTTGTAGAGCACGGAGGCCACGTTGGCGGGCAGCAGCGCGATGTCCAGGTCGCCGGCGACGAGCGCGGGCAGGATCTCGTCAGCGGTGCCGACGATAGAAAAGTCGTAGCTGTTTTGCAGCTCGGGGCTTTGGGCCCGCGCCTCGCTGACAAACTGTACGAGCCCAATGGAAGTCGGGCCCTTAAGCGAGGCCACCCGCACCACGGCAGGTGCGGAGCCAGACGCGGATCTGGCGCTGGCCGAGATGCCGCTGGCCGCGCTCGCACCGCCCGCGCTCGCGGAGGAGCCCGCGGGCGCACCCGGGCCACTGCCGCAGGCCACCAGGGAAAGGCTCAGAGCGCCAAGCGCCAAGCTCAGCACCAGGGACAGCAGTGTGCGGACAGGTTTACGGCGGCGCTCAGACATTACTTCTCCTCATTCGGCATCTTCCAGGCACGGTGGTCGGCATGCAACAGATGATGGGACTTTTGCGAAAGCGGCTCGCCAAAGTAGTTGGCGTAGACGGCTTTGATGGCAGGATTCTCATGCGAGAACCGGTAACTGTTGCGCTTATCCAGACCATAGAGGATACCACCGCGCAACGCCGCCATCGAGGCGGTCTCGGTAATCGGTTGGCCGCCGCCACAGACGCAGCCGCCGGGGCAGGCCATCACCTCCACAAAATCATAGGCCACCTCGCCGCGCTGCAGGGCACCTATCAGCTTCTCGGCGTTGCCCAGGCCCGAGGCCACAGCCACCCGCAAGTTAGGGAGGCGCCGACTAATCATTGCACGGCCATCTTCCGGCCAATTTGCCCCAGCTCCGTCCGGGCCAACGACGCCATTGCCGCAAGTAGTGGCGTCGCTTCCCCAAACGGATCCGGGGCAAATTGACTCGGAATCTGGCGCACAAGCATTAGTCGGCGCCTCCCCAGCCGCCGGCAGCTCAAAACGGGCTTCCTTCCAGCCGTCCAGCCCGCGCACCTCGGCAAAGGCGTCGGGGTCGGGATTCTCGCCGGTCACATAGTAATAGCCGGTGCGCAGCGCCGCCTCCATCACGCCGCCCGTCGCGCCAAATATCTCGCCGGCGCCCGAACCGATGCCAAAGGGCTGGTCAAAGTCCTCCTCGGGCAGGGCTGCGACGTTGATGTTCAGCGACTTTATCAAGCGGGCGATCTCGCGCACGGTAAGCACGGCATCCACGTCAGGCCCGGTGCCGGTGGAATCCAGATTGGGCTGAGCCGCCTCCATCTTCTTTGCCAGGCAGGGCATCGCAGATGTGGAGAAGATCTCCTCCGGTTTCTTGTTGATAGTCTCGGCAAAATAGGTCTTGGCCACCGCGCCAAACATCCCCTGTGGCGATTTGGCCGTTGAGAGGTTGTCGGTCAGCTCGGGATGGTGGCCCTTGACCCAGCGCATCCAGCCGGGGCAGCAGGAGGTGAACATCGGCCAGGGGTGCTCGCTGGCATGGGTCAGCCGCTGCACGAACTCGCTGGCCTCCTCGGTGATGGTTAAGTCGGCGCTGAAGTCGGTGTCAAAGATGTAGTTAAAGCCGACCTTGCGCAGAGCCGCCACCAGCCGCCGCACCGTGGCCTGCTCGTGGCTCAGCCCCAGTGGCTCGCCCCAGGCGGTGCGCACCGAAGGTGCGATCTGGATCATGCTGACCTTGTTGGGGTCGGCGATGGCGTCGAGCACCCGCTGGGTGTCGTCGCGTTCGCGCAGGGCGCCCGTGGGGCAATGGGTGACGCACTGGCCGCAGACGGTGCAAAGCGTCTCGGATATCTCCAACGCGTCGTTTACGCCCACGGTGGTGCGCGTGGCGCGGTTCTTCATCCCCCAGATATGCGTGGCCTGAATATTCTCGCAGACCTGCACGCAGCGCCAGCACTTAACACACTTGGCGGCCTCGCGAATCAGCGGAAAGCCCATATCCCAGGAGCTGTCCTCCAGGCGTTTGGGAAAGCGCTCGTCGGCGATGTTCAGGTCGTTGGCCAGCGTTTGCAGCCGACAGTTACCGGAACGCACGCAGGTGGTGCACTGCACATCGTGTTGGGAGAGCAAAAGCTCCAGGTTCAGCCGGCGGGCCTTGAGCGCGGCGGGAGAGTTGGTGTGTACGACCATCCCCTCCTGCACCTGGGTGTTGCACGATGCCACCAGCTGGTCTTCGCCCTCCAGTTGAACAAGGCAGACCCTGCAGGCGCCAACGTCGTTGAGGTTGTACTGAAAGCAGAGCGTGGGTATCTCCACACCGGCCAGCCGGGCGGCAGCGGCAATGGTCATCGTGGCAGGGGCGGTAACGCTTACGCCGTCAATACTTAATGCTACCTTAGCAGTTTTTTGCGCGGCAGCGGTGGTGCTCGTGGCTGCGGCGCTGGCGGCGGCGGTGCTCCCGGCGGCGGTGCTCCCGGCGGCGCTCGTGGCGCTGTTCGTGGCGCTGTTCGTGGCTACCATGATGTCTTCCTCCCTCCGCGCAACGCGCCTGAGCCAAAGTGGTCGCATCTCAGACAGCGTGACGCCTCCTGCAAGGCCTCTTCGGGCAAAAGTCCCACTTCAACCGACACAAAGTTGCCCACCAAATCGTCTGGGTAGGGCTCGGTCATGTTGGAGCGCGCGCAATAGACGCGTGAGGAGAAGAACGCCGGCGGCACCTCCACGTCCAGCTCGATGCGATGGTTGTAGCCCAGATAGCTGTCGATGCTGGCGGCGGCGGCCTTGCCGGCCGAGACCGCGCGGATCACCGTTGCCGGGCCGGTAACGCAGTCGCCGCCGGAGAAGAGGCCGTCGTGGCCCGGCAGCGAGCCGTCCGGGGCGGCCTGCAGGCGGGCGCGCTTAACGGGCAGGCCATAGCTTGCAAAGGCAGCGCTGTTTATGGCCTGTCCCACGGCGATTATCACGCAGTCGCACTCCAGAGTCTGTTCGGGGGTCGAAGCCGGCTTTGGGCTGGCTCGCCCGTCCTTGATCACCGAGATCATCTGCGGCTGCAGCACCAGGCCCGCCACCTGGCCGTCGCGCGCCTCGATGCGCACGGGGGCGACCAGCTCGCGAAGCTCGCAGCCCTCGGCGATGGTGGCGTCAATCTCCACCGGCTGAGCGGTCATGTCCAGCCGGCGGCGCCGATAGACGATGCGAACCGTCGCCGCACCGAGCCGCAGCGCGGTGCGGGCCGCGTCCATCGCCACGTTGCCGCCGCCAATGACGCAGACGCGTTTGCCGGAGTAGTTGGGGTAGTCCCCGGAGCCAACGCGGCGCAGCAGCTCCACGGCGGAATAGACCCCCTGGGCATCCTCGCCGGGCACCCGCAGAGGAACAGCCGCGTGGGCGCCGATGGCCAGGTAGACGGCATCGTGTTTGGCTTTGAGCTCGTCTATGCCAACATCTGTGCCCACGGCAACGCCGGTTCTCACCTCGATGCCAGCACCCAGCAGCCAGGCGATCTCGCGATCCAGCTCGCTGTGCGGGAGGCGATAGGACGGAATGCCGTAGCGCAGCATGCCGCCGAGCTGCTCGCGCTGCTCGTAGACAACCGGGCTGTGGCCCATCAGCGCCAGATAGTAGGCGGCACTCAGGCCGGCGGGGCCGCCACCGACGATGGCGACGCGCTTGCCCGTAGGCTCGGCCTTGGCAGGCGCGTAGTCCTCCTCCATATGCTCGGCCGCATAGCGCTTGATGCCGCGGATGTTCACCGGCGCGTCCACCAGGCCGCGGCGGCAATAGGACTCGCAGGGGTGCTCGCAGATCAGCCCGCAGATGATCGCCAGCGGGTTGTCCTTGCGCACCACGCGCACGGCGTCGGTGTAGCGGCCGGCAGCCACCAGGGCCAGATAGGCGGGCACGTCCACGTCGGCGGGGCAGCCGCTGCGGCAGGGCACGGGGTCGCAGGCCCACTCGCTGCAGTCGTGCTTCTCCAGATGAAAACGAAACTCGTCCTGAAAGCCGCGCACCGCCTGCAACGAGAGCGCCCCGGCCTCAAAACCGATGGCGCAGTCGGAGGCGCGATAGATGTGCTCGGAAAGCTCGTCTATCCGCGCGATCGCGTCGGGGGCGGCCTTACCGTCCAGCAACGCGTCGTAAAGCAGCGCCAGTTGGGCAAGGCCCACCCGACAGGGCGTACATTTGCCGCAGCTTTCCGAGCCCGCCACGCGCACCGCGGCGGCGGCAAACTCCACCGGGCAGCTGATGGCCGCGGTTGCCAACCGGCTTTGCAGCGAACGGCGGATATCCTCGGCCAGCGTCTGGTCGGGGCTCTTGTGATACACGTTGATCCTCGTCATCTCAGTCTCCCTTAGTCCTCTTGCGGCGGCCTTTTCGCCGGTGGTGTTCGCGGGCTGGCAGCCAATTGCCCAATGGTAGCAAAAGAGCGCCGATAGCTATGGCGAACAATCGGCGAGCCTTTGTATTATACTGATAGTGGTGACGTCTCACTGTAAAGCTGCAAAGGGGCGCGCACCGCGAACCAAAAAAACGGGAATCGGGAATCGGGAAACGAGGATAGCATGCAGGTAACAAGCAGCGAGTACTGGTGTCAGGCCTGGTTGGAGCGGGAGCGCCTACGCAAGGAGACGGAGCAACAGGCGCAACCATCTGAAAGCTTTGCCGGGCAAGAAGTTGACTACTGGGATAGCCGCGCCACCGACTACGCCAAGCACGCCACAAAGTCGCCTTATGCCACAGCCTTCCTCGACTTGCTCGGGCGCCCCGAAAAAAAGACGATCCTCGACTTTGGTGCGGGCACGGGCACTTTGGCCATACCGCTGGCCCAGGCCAATAACAAGGTCATCGCCTGTGATTTCTCAACAAGAATGCTGGAGGAACTGGCCCGCTGGGCGCAAAATGAGGACATAATGCTGGTGGCCGAGGTCAACGCCCTGGCCGCCGCATCGCTGCAGCGCTTTGCCTCCCTGGGCAGCACGTTTGACGGCGGACAAATCGCCCCCAAGCGGATCTCCTGGACGGATGACTGGGCCCGCGTTGGCATCGCCGACAAATCGGTGGATATCGCCGTGGCCTCCCGCTCGACCATGGTCGGCGACCTGGGCGAGGCATTTGATAAGCTGGAGCGCGCGGCCCGCGAGCGCGTCGCGGTAACGATGAGCACCGAATTTCGCCCCCACGGCTTTAAGATGCTCGGCAGTGGCGCACACGGCTCCAAGGCGACGGGCGGCTTTGTACCCGACCACATCCTGGCGATGAATATCCTCTTCTTTAAGGGTGCCTACCCCGAGTTACACTACATAGACAGCTATAAATCTGTGGAGAAGGAGCAGGCCGCAGAGGCGGTTGCGACCGGCGCGAGCGCAGAGACGGGCGTGGCGGTTGCTACCGGCGTGGCGGACGCGACTGATGCGGCACCCACGACCGACACCGCCGCAGAAACCGCCCCCGAGCTGCGGCTTGTCCGCTGGGCCTTCATCACCTGGGAGCCAGTACGCTGAGGGATGCAGCTCGAGCGTTGGTGACACAGTGGCAGTGACACACGGTGACACAGAGGCGGTGACACGCGGTGGCACAGAGGCGGTGACACGCGGTGACACAGTGGCGGTGACACAGAGGGACGGTTCTTTTGTGTTCCT
>JAISMZ010000016.1 GCA_031276475.1 Coriobacteriales bacterium | reverse complement strand
CCCGTTTCTACCATCATTCTCGGATTGATCAGCTGGGTCGCGCTGAGGATAGACCCCGACGACAGCAGGTAGAGCAAGCCACAGATTACTGCAATCACCCAACCGTAGAAGAACTTCTTGTTGCCTGTCATTCTTAATTCCTCCTTCGTTCAATCGGCTCCGACGCTTCGCGCCAGATGGCCTTGATTTTTTTGATTATAGTGTCACGCGGATGTATAGAGAAAATACTGATATTGCGCCTCCCGATACCTGATGATGTACACGACACTATTCAGTTTCTGCATAGCAGCAGCCGCACCCCACTATCCGCTTTGGGTCATGTCTATATCGCCAACGTAGCGATCCTGTTCACGCGTATCAACATTGAAGGTCCTGGTTCCCAGATCACTAAAAACGGTCAGCTGATACACTGCGGGCTCTATCTGGTTGAACCTGAAGTCACCAAAATCGTCTGTTCTGACTGATGACAGGACCCGACCTTCGCCATCCAGAAGCTCTACTCGAGCACCGATCAGCACCTCGTTTATCGTGCCGTCAAACACCAGACCGGCGATGAAGCGCCGGGGTCTGTTCAGATAGTAAACCCGGGGCCCAAACGCAGCCGTCTGTTCAAGGGTTTCTGCCTTGCTCAGATCGATCTCGGCTACGTCCAGATAAAGCAGCGCCTCTGTGGCGCAGGCATCCACGCAGCGCGGCACCGACCAACCATCATCAAGAAGATGCGCGCAGCCGGTACACTTCTGCGGCAGCGAGAGTTCCTCGTTGTAATAGATCGCTCCCAGCGGGCACGCGTCAACCAGTTCCCGAAGGCCGACAGCCTTGCCTGGGTCGATGATTACCAGTCCGTCCTCGCGCTGATAGACCGCCCCTTTGCCCGCGGCAACGCAGGGGGCGTCCTGGCAATGCGTACAGAGGGTGGGCTGATACGACACCTTGACCACGGGCACCTGGCCGCGCGTCTTCTCTTTTACGTTCATCCAGTAATGCCCGATGATCGGCTGTGCCTCGGCGTAAGGCAGCCAAGCCTGCTCGCAGTGTTCATCTTTACAGGCGATCTGGCAATTGCGACAACCATTGCAACGGTTAAAATCGATCAGGAATGCTTTGGTCATTTATTCGTCCTCCTTGATGTACGCGCTGGCAATCAGCCCAAACGCGGGGTCGTATTCACGGTTGAACTGATCGGGATATTGGGCGGCGAGCTCGCCGACATCAACCTTTGCGATGCCCACGAGAAAGCCATTGGTCACTTCTCCAGCGGCGTTTTTAGAAGTGGTATGGGAAGGCGCTATCAGGTTATTGGCCCCGCCACGGTCGATGCCTCCGGTGCCGGCGACTATCGAGTCGAGGCGAGAACCGTGGTCTTGGTAAAGAGCCCCGGGCATGATCCGCTCAGAGACGATTGCACCACCTAACACCGCGCCTCGCTCGTTGAAGAGCTTGACCACGTCGCCGTTGGCAATGTCGTATTTTGCGGCATCCTGGGGGTTAATCCAGACGGGCTCGTAGCGGTATCCATCCGGGCCGACAACCTTGCAGGTTTGAATCTCACGCAGCCAGGGAATGTCATCACATTGCGCATGCACGCGCCACCGGGGGTGGTTGCTAACCAGCAGGAAGGGATAATACCGGGCGCGCTCAGAGCTGATTCGCTCCTGATGCTCGTCGGATTCCTCAACCCACTTGGGATACGGGCCACGAATATCATCATCCGGGAAGTTCTCGGCCAGAGGAACGGAGTAGTACTCGATTTTCCCGGAAGGCGTTCCCAGGGGATGCGCTTCAGGGTCGTTGTAGAAGTTGAAAAGCCCCGCGGTCTCGCTCTCCCAGCCCTCCGCGAGCGGCGAGGCCCAAAAGCCCTGCCTCTGAAGGTCTTCGTAGCTGAAGTTCGCGGGGATCCCGCTTTTCTCAAAAGCGAGGCGCAGGGATTCATCGAGGGTCATCCCGCGTGTGAACTTCTCGGTCAGGCCCTGATAGACACCGCCGTAGCGCTCAAGCTTTTTGGCAACGCGGTATACCGCTTTAAAGTCGCTTACCGCCTCACCTATCGGTTCGACCGCCTGCTCCTCAAGGAACAGCAGGGCAAACTGTCCGGCCATGTTGTCGGTTGCAATATCCCTGCATTCCATCATCGTTCTTATCGGTAAAACAATGTCTGCAAATACCGTATCGTTTTCCATCCAGGGATGCTGTACCAAGATGAATTCGATACTCGCGTCGCGGATTGCGTCCTGGTAGCGGTAGCCGCCATTCCAGCAGGTCGCCCAGCACGGTGTATCCGACCAGATCATGCGGATCGGCGCGGCCTCGGGCAGCGGATACTCAAAGTGGCGGAACTGGTCGTGTCGCGGAAAGCTGCAGATAACGTGGCCATACCAGTCAATTGGGCCGTCGAGAATGGCGTCATGGATCCTGGTCTTGGGGATAAAGGACGGATTGGGATTCATGTTCCAGCCGTGAAAGGCTGCCTCGATGGTCGGCCAGGTCTCAGATCGGGGGAGCGGGGAGAAGCTGTCGAGTCCAAAGAGGGTCCATTCGATGAACTTGAATTGATTTGCTCCGGGCTTTCCCACCCCCTGCATTCCCAGCAAAGCGACCTCCAGACGCGCCGGTTCATGCGAGAACACCGAGCGGATGTAGCCACCGCCGTTGCAGTGCGCGATTGAGACCGCATGCTTTGCCCAGTAGCGGGCGAAGGCCTTGATCGTATAGGGCTTGACGGCGCATTTCTCAAAAGCCCACTCAGCTGTTTTGGGAACGCCGTCAAGCACGCCGGTGACGTACTGCTCAAACCAGTCAAAACCGATGGCGTGCGTTGCAATGTAGTCTTTATCGTAGAGGTCTTCAGTTATCCAGACATAGGCGATCGCCAGCTGCAAGGCGGCGTCGGTATTGGGCAGGACGGGGATCCATTTGTCGGCGTGTACGGCGTTTGCGTAGTTGACGTCGGGGCAGATGAAGATCGATTTTATTCCAATCTCATTAAACCAATAACACATTCTGGACGCCTGCTGGCCGCCCCAACCCCAGGGGGTGGTTTCGGGGTCGGCGCCCCAGTACAAAACCGCGTCGCCGTTCTCGGTGATGTCTCTGAACACGCCGTTTTGGTGGATATTCTGGCCGAGCGGATCCATGCCCCAGATATGTTTGGCGCCCCAATACCAGCCCTCCCAACTGTCCGGCTGGCGCGCCTGTTTGGTGCTGCCGCCGCAATACTCAAGCATCTCGATCTGGCAACCATGGCCGCCGCTGGCGATTTTAGCTTCGCCGTGCCCTTCGCCTTGGGTATAGATTGAAAACGGCCCGTAGCTGTCGTGGATGCGCCTGATCTCCTGGGCGATGATATCGGTTGCCTCGTCCCAACCGATACGCCGATAACCACTGATACCACGGTTTTGCGGGTTGCGCTCGCCGTCTGCGTCCCAGTCTTCTCTGATCAGCGGATAAGGGACGCGGTTTTTGGAGTAGGTGCGATTGCGGTAGGACAATGAGAGCGGCGGCAACAGAGATTTGAACCCGGGTTCAAAGACGTGGCCGTCTTTCTCAAGTCGATAGGATCTCAATTCCTCCTTGGTATAGTTCTGATCGTAGTGCAGTGGGCGGATTCTCACGACCCTGCCGTCCTTTACGTCTACGGCAGCCGCGTTTGCCGGCATGCCGCAGCCGCAGAGCCCGAGGTTTTTCATCACGGTCTTATCCACCGTTTTTGTCTTTGCCTTTGTCACGTAAGTCTCCTGTCCGTTGTCGGTCTGCCGTATTCCTGCACTGGCGAGCGTGGGTCACTTCTTCAGGGGATGATCAGAATCTGCTTCTTCTTGCCGCTCATTCGAGCAGAAAGCTCTTCTATCCTGCCGAACTCCAGGATCTCGGCCTGACAGTGCTGCACGCAGCTGGGCAGCTTTCCCCTGCTTGTTCGTTTGGCGCAGAGGTCGCACTCATCCAGAAAATCCGGTGCATAGTCGTGCTGCCAGCGCTCGCCTGCTATCTGCCAGGGTCCGGCCTCAAAGACCTTGACGCCGCTGCGCTGCGGCGGCAGGCCCTGCTCCATCTGACAGGCGATCTCACAGGCCCTGCACCCGGAGCACCATCGGTAATCGACGAGAATGCCGTAATCTGTCATTTCTGTTCCCCTTTCGTTTGAGCGGTAGGCGCCTCAACGGGATAGACCTTGCAGAGCAGGGTCTTGTAGTTGCTGCCCATGCCGCTTTTGCCTGGCTGCCAGGTGATCAATTGATTGATGGCGAGATCCCACAGCCCGTACAGCCCCTCGTCAAGCTCGGCGGGAGCCTCCGGATACCACCAGCCGTGATCGGTGGAGCAGACGCGGGGATCAAGCGCGTTGGTCAGGCTCAGTTTGCGTTTTGCCCGCCCCTTCTCGTTTTCGACCCACACCCAGCAGCCCTCGGTAAGGCCATAGCGCGTAGCCGCCTCGGGGTGCAGATAGATCAGCGGCTCGGGATGCAGGGCACGCAGATGGGGGATCTGGCGGTGCTCGGAGTGGAACAGTCCCAATTGTCGCGCGCCGGTAGTGAGCACGAGCGGATACTGCTCGTAGAGCTCAGGGGTGCTGTAGGGGCTGGGGACCGGTTCTTCAAAATAGGGGAGCGGGTCTTGCTCCAGAGCCTGATAGACCGTTGAGTAGAGCTCTATCCGGCCGGTTCTGGTCTGAAAACCGACCTGCCCGTCGGAGCGCAAAAGCCCCTTTTCGTGCTTGTGATACTCAAAGGGCGGATAGGCTGGTGCCTGTTCGCGCATGGCGGAGAAGGTCAGCCCGGTTTCCCTGAGGATATCCGTATACATCTCCTCAACGTTTTCCCAGGGCCAGGCCTCGGGGTTAAAGCGCTTGCCTATCTCCAGGTTGATCTGCATGTCAGAGCGACAGTCTCCGCCCTGAACGGCCCGGTTTATCGTCTCGCCTCGCTGGGTGCCGTCGCCCAGACGGATGCCGTCGCGCTCCGCGCAGGTCGCGGCCGGTAAAATGACGTCGGCCAGGGCCATGGCGGTTGGCGTCATGAAGAGATCGACGCAGACGATGAACTCCAGTCGGTTTAAAGCCGCAAGCGTGCGTTTGGGATCGGGCCCTGTGCAGGCCAGGGGATTGACCGCCTGCAGCCAGGCACCCTTGAGCGGATAGGGTCGGTCCGTCTCCAAAGTCTTAATACACTCATCGGTAGAAGCGATCTGCATCGCCCCCCGGTACAGCGGATACTCGGCGTCGCCAATCTTCTTTTTTCGCGCGTCCTTCTCCAGAAATTCATGGCCCCAACCGCCGGTTGAAAAGAGTATGGAGGGGGGCGCTATCATACCGCCGGGGTTGTCGATGTTGCCGGTTATCTCAAACAGGGCGCTGATCGCCTGTCCGGCGGGCAGGGTCTCCTTGGTCATGTCGACGGCGACGCCCCACTGGACGATCGCTCCGTCGGCTTTGGCAAACATCCGAGCGGCCGCACGAATGGTGTCTGCGGGTATCCAGGTGATCTGCTCGGTCTTCTCGGGCGTAAAATCTGCGACCCGCTCGGCCAACTCGTCAAAGCCGTAGCACCAATACTCCACAAACTCCCTGTCGTAGATCTCCTCGCTGATGATCACGTTGAGCATCCCTAAGGCCAGTGCCGCGTCGGTTCCCGGACGGATCTGCAAGAAGAGTTCGGAGCGGTTTGCCAGCCAGGTGCGCCGCGGGTCGACGGTGATGGCCTTCGAGCCACGCTTCAGGCAGTCGACGACCCAGTGTCCATACATTCCGTCCGAGTTGGTAATCACCGGGTTGTTGCCCCAGATCAAAATCAGCTCGGGGAGCTTCCACTGCGGATTATCGTAGCGATCGGGGAACTGCTGCGAGAAATCTCCCAACCAAAAGGCGCCGCTGGACATCCGACAGCCGGCGACGCGGGGCGCGTAACAGGCGGTGCCGGAGAGCGCGACCACATAGTTGGGACTGCCATACGACCAGCAAAGACGCGTTATCCAGGTGGAAATGTCGCGGCCGGTTCCCTGCCAGAAGGTTACGGACTCGGGCCCGGATTCCGCTTTAAAGGCGTTAAAGCGCTCGACGATAAGGTCGTAGGCCGCATCCCAGCTGATGCGTTCCCATTTGTCCTTACCGCGGTCTTCGCGTGCGCGTTTCATCGGATGTGCGAGCTTATCGGCGTGATTGACCACCTCTGGCAGCGCCAGACAGCGCACGCAGAGACGCCCCTGATTGAAGGGATTTTCGGGGTCGCCTTCAACTTTTACCAGACGATCTAACTCATCGGTGTACATCAACACACCGCAGCCAAGATGACACCCCGGTCCCGACCAGGCGCTGGTTCGCGTTACCGTCAAGCCATCCTCGCAATACGAGTAGGGCTTTTCGTGCTCTACCAGTAAGTACTCCCTTTCCATATAACCTTGACCTCCTCAATCGCCACTTCGCTTTGGTCTCACCTGAAACCAGCCGTATTCTAGGGGATAGGAACTTCATATCCCAAATGCGTATGTTGTATCAGGGGCTTGGCGGTCAGCGACATACGACTATGCATAATCTGCATGGTCGCGTGCTGGAGTGGGGAAGGATCTGAAAAGGCGCGGCGGCGGGAGGCGCGGCGTGAAAAAGCAGAGCCTGGGGTGCGGGAGGCTCGGGAGGCGCGGGGCGCCTTGCTGATCCGCGGCGTGGGGAGGTAAAGAGAGGTGCGCGCTACCCGCTACGTACGATTATCAGGCGCTGGCTTCCTGTCCCCGCTCCCTTTTTGCGAGAAACTGCTCAGCGCGCTGCTCCATTTGTTCAACCAGGAATGCGAGCATCGGACTGTTATTCTCTTCTCGAATAAGTGCAAAAGCATTGCCGTAACGCTTTCTGTCTTTGAGAGTTCGGATCTTTACGTGCTTTTTTACGAGATCGGCGATCAGTGGCTTGTATTCCTTATCCACAGCAACCAGGAGGTGTATTCCGTCTGCTGGATCCGCAGAATAGAACTCCAGGCCATTTTTTGCAGAGACATAGTTTATATTTGGATAAAAGCCTTCTTCTTCGCACAGCGCACTGAAATCCCTGACGAACCTCTCGCTCAAAAGATTCATCTGCAAGATGAAGCGCGAGTGTGCGAAGTCTCTCAAGCGAAGTTCGTCTTTGGCGGCGAGCGGAGAATCCCGGGGGATCCCCATTACCAGCTCGCCGTGAAACTCAGGTATTAAAATCGCCTTCAGTCCCTTTGGAGCCTGATAGGCCGGTATCTCATCGAGCGACACCGTGGTCTCAAAGGACAGATCGACTTTCTTTCGCTCAACGAGCTGTCGTGCGTTAAGCCCGAGGTTATCAACGTTGACGTAATCGAGCTGAAAGACGCCAAACACCTCGCTGCCCGCCCTGACCGCTTCTTTGATGCCGATATAAAGCGTATTGGCGTGCAATAGGTCCTGGATCAGGATATGTTCATCTTTTGATCTGGGGAGGTTCTCCAGCTCGACTAGCATATTATGATAGTCGTGTATCAGTTTACCGGAGTGTCTGAGTACAACTTCGCCGGCGACGGTCAGACTCAGAGGGCGGGTGTCAAAGAGGAGTCGGTGTTTGAGCTGCCTTTCCAAAGCGGCAATGTGTCTGCTCAGCGCGGGTTGTGACATATTCAACTCGCGTGCTGCCGAAACAAAACTGCCATGGGTCGCAAGTGTTACAAACTCATGAAAAATATCCGTCTCCACGTTTCGTCCTCCCTGCTGCGATTGACCGCCGTAGGCAACTGAGCCGTTAATTTGACGCAGTGGCATTTTATACGAATATCGAGCACAGGTCTTGTCGGGACCCAGTATGCAGAATCAGCATAACGGTGCTTCACAATTGAATGGTTGGGGGGTAATAATCAGCATAGAGAAATCGGCGACCAGGCCTCATTTTGAACATCAACTGTGCTACTGTTGGCGCCGCACTGAGAGCAATGCCGGCGTACGGTGGCTCGCGGCGCATGGTGGCTCGCGGCGCATGGCCCGCCCGCGGCGCGTGGCCAACCTGCGGCCCGCCCGCCTGCAGCGTGTGGCCCGCCTGCAGCGTGTGGCCCGCCCGCAGTCTGTGGCCCGCGGCTCGCGGCCAACAGGCACAGCGGTTGCAGGCGACGGCGCAACCGCTTTAGCAAACAGAGAAATGACGGAGGTACCAAACGTGAGTGAGAGAATCTATAATTCGATGATACCGATGATGGTGGACATGATCACCGCCATCGCCGGACCGGAGGCTGGCGCCGCGATAGCCAATGCCCCCGTTGGTCCCAAGCCGATAGACGAGAC
>JAISMZ010000220.1 GCA_031276475.1 Coriobacteriales bacterium | reverse complement strand
CTTAACGGCAATGCGGTCATCTGGAATGACGACCTCGACTTAGCCAGCGATGAGCTGTTTATCAATGGGAAGACGCCGCACCATTGCGCTTGAGGAAATGAACGGACAGGGACGGTTCGTCTGCCCCCTTTTCTTCCCAGTGCTTAACACAAAGGGGACGTACTCTTTTGTGCTCTGCCATGGCGGTGCCAGCGGCAACAACGCCAGCAACAGAGGCATCGCCAGCAGCGCACTCACCGGGAACACAAAAGAGTACGTCCCCTTTGTGTTCTCGTCCCCTTTGTGTTCTTCGATTTTCATCGCCTCCCTACAGCTTACCCAGATCTACCTTCTCAAAACGATAACCGGCATCCGCCAAATCGCTGGACAGGGGCTTGCCCAGGAAGAAGGTTGTGATCTCATCCAGCTTGGCGGTTGGGTCGATGCCGCTGAACGCCGCCGGATAGACGCTTGAGCCCACCTGATAGCAATTGGCCAGCGCCAGCTCAACGTTGGTGGCGTAGAAGCGGTAGGAGATCAGCGAGTAGAGCTTGCCCTGCTGCACGGCATTCAGTGCGGCAAAGTAGGCCGGATTGCCGTCGTAGTCCTCCTTAACCAGAGGATAGTTGCCGCTTTCGATGAAGATGAAATCGGGCTGGGCGGCGCTGACCTCCTCCAGATCGATATCATAGGCACCGCTGGCCGAGGCGACGTCGGCAATGTTGGTCACGCGCACGGCCTCAAAGGGGGGAAAATGCGCCTCGGTGCCGGCAAAGCCGTGGCCGCCACGAAAGCTGATGCCCGCCGCATAGGCGCTGTGCACTTCATCGGCGGCGAGGCTGTCGGTGCGCTTTTTGAGGTCGGCCTGAACATCTTGGATATAGGCGATAAGCTCGTCGGCCCGCTGCTCGGCACCGAGGACCTCGCCGAGCATTACCGTGTTGTCATAGAATATCTGGTCGAAGATAATATCGCTGAGCGTGATGCAAATCACGGGGATGTTGGTCTTCTCGGCCAGGGAGTCGGCGCTGTCCTTGTCGATGCTAGCGATGATCACCTCGGGGGCGGCCTGGATAATCGCCTCCTCGTTGGGGGTCACGCCCTTGGAGCCGCCTTCGCCCACCACCGGCAGCGCGGCAAACTCCTCGTGGTAGATGTGGCGGTAGGCGCAGGTGACGGTGTCTTCCTGCTCGGCCAGCTCGACGCCGATGACCTTATCCACCTGCTCCAGATAGGCAATCATCCTCAGGCTGCTGGAGCCCAGGCCAATCACGCGGTTGACCTCGGCGGGAATCTCCACCTTGCGGTCGAGCATATCCACGACGGTCCGGGTGCCGGTGGCTGGAGCGGGGGAAGCCGCTCCGCCCGATGCGCTGCCCGAACCCGCGCCCGAGCCGCTGCTCGATCCGGAAGCGCCCTGCGGCGCGCCAGCCGCGCAGCCCATCAACGCAGTTGTGGCTAGCGCAAAGGCCAGCACGGCGGCCAGCAGGGTCTTGGTAATGCCTCGTTTCTCTCTCATGTCCTCTCCTTATATTCGCGATAATCCGGTTAAAGGCCTCGTGGAGAAGCCCGGTACTCCTCCAATCGTAACACAAATTGTAAAAACGTAACACCGAGAATGCGGGCAAACGGGAAAACAGCACACCTGCCATGGGGAGCGGCAAGATTTGGGCAGATAGCACTCCCAGGCCCACCCGTGGTATGATAGGCAGATGAACTACACGCTGATGCATAAGAGGCTACCGGTGCTGGAGCTTCAGATAGACGAGGAGACCTCGGCCATCGCAGGTATCGGGGAGGTGTTCTCTGCCGAGCACATCCCGGTAGGCGTTGAGATGGACGACGGCAGGCCCGCGCGCCGCGCGCTCAACGCCTGGTGGCAGGGCAGGGCGATACCGGCGAGCCGCTCGGGGCTGCGCGATGCCCTCGAGCTGATGAATGTCTCCTCTACGGGCCTGTTGCTGCTCAAATGCTTTGGCTTAAGCCTGTCAGACCAATACTGGGTTAACGCGCACGCCAAACCATTGGACTGGGACAGGATTAACTTCTTTCAAAACGAATTCTCCGAGGACGTGGGCAATGCCTTGTTTGGGCGGGCGTCGGGCAGCGGCGAGATCAGCCTCGTCTCTCCGGACAACACCTCAGACGGCTGGTTGAAGAAAAAGTGGGTGGTGGCCGGTGACCGTCGCCTGTTGGTTAAGGGTGGCAGCGAACCGGCCTACCAGGAGCCGCTCAACGAGGTCTTGGCCTCATCGATCCTTAAACGCCTGGGGGTGCCCCACGCCCACTACGAGCTTGCCTGGGACAAGGACCGGCCGCTCAGCGTCTGCGAGGACTTCATCAACATCTCAACCGAGCTTGTCAGCGCCTGGCATATCTACAAGACGGCCAAGAAGCCAAACAACCGCTCCTATTACCAGCATTATCTTCAGCGCTGCGAGGAAATGGGGATCCCCGGGGTGCGCGAGGGCCTCGACCAGATGCTTGCGTTGGACTACATCGTCGTCAACAGCGACAGGCACTTTAATAATTTTGGCGTGGTGCGCGACGCCGAGAGCCTCGTCTGGCTCGGCCCCGCTCCCATCTTTGACAGCGGCACCTCGATGTGGCATAACCAATTTGCCAACCGGATAAATCCGGAGATGGACGCGCCGAGTAAGCCCTTCAACACGAAGCATTCGGCGCAGGTGCGGCATATCAGCAGCTTTGACTGGCTCGATTTTACGGCGCTTAAAGGTGTGGAGGAGGAATACGCGGCACTGCTTGCGCAAAGTGATTTCATCGATGACGCCCGCCGCGATGTCCTCTGCGCCGCGCTCGTCCGGCGGATAGCGATGCTTGAGGCCATAGCCGCCCGCCGCCGCTGAGGGATGGCCCTTCTCCACAGCTTTACCGGCCACCTCTGCGCTACAATAGATGGCAACAACCGCAACGGCAACGCCGCGAACCGACGCGGCCCGCGCGGCACCGACCGTCACGACCGCGCGGCGGCGACTATCGCAAACGAGGAGGCAACGATGAAGAAGAGCCTTGGAGCAGAGAGCATCATCTTTCCCAACCCTGTGCTGGTGGTGGGAACCTACGACATCACCGGCAAAGCCAACGCCGTCACGCTGGCCTGGGGCGGCATCGCCTGCTCCAACCCGCCGGCCGTCTCGATTGCCGTGCGGCCCTCGCGCCACAGCCACGAGGCCCTGGTGCGCACCAAGGCCTTCACGGTCAATCTGCCCTCGGTGGAGCAGGCGGCTTACGCAGACTACTTTGGCATCGTCAGCGGGCGGGATGTGGATAAGTTCCGTGCGACCGGCCTGACCCCCGTGCGCGGCGAGCGGGTGGACGCCCCCTACATCGAGGAGTTCCCCTATAACCTGGAATGCAAGGTCACGCATTCGCTGGAGCTGGGCACGCACACGCTGTTCATCGGCGAGGTGGTGGATGTCAAGATAGACCAGACCTATGTTGACGAGAACGGTAAGGCATCCTGGGAGGCAGCCCGCCTGTTGAGCTTTGACTCACGAGGGCGGCTCTATCGCGCCCCCGGCGAGGTGGTCGCCGACGCCTACTCGGTGGGCAGGCGCTGGATGGCGCGTTGAGCACCGCCCCCGCTGCGTCCGCCACTACGGCTGGAGTCGAGCCCGGGGCATCGGTCCGCACCGCTGAGGCTGCTGCCCCCGCGGATGCGGCGGTCGCAGAGCTTGCGGCAACTGCGGCGGCGGGCGCTCTGTCCGCAACCGCCTGGCTGGCCGTTGTCGAGCGGGCAATTGCGGCACTTCCCGAGCCCCGCTACCTGCTGCTTGCCGGCAGTCCCGTAGCCATCGCCCCCGAGTTGCTCAAAGCCTGTGCCGCCACTGCCGCAAAGACGATAGCAGTGGACGCCGGCGCGAAGCTGGCGCAGACGGCGGGCCTGCAGGTGGATGAGCTGGTGGGGGATATGGACTCCGTTTCGCCAGCGTTGCGAACCGCTCTCGCCGCAGGTGGCGTTGAGGTCTTTGCGGTGAGCGCGCACAAGGATCAGACCGATCTGGAGTTGGCTTTTGCCCGCGTGGTTGACAAAGGCGCGGCCAGCGTGCTGCTGCTGGGCGCTTTGGGCGGGCGGCTCGACCATGAGCTGGCGGCCCTGGGAGCCTGTGCGGCCGTCTGTGACAAAACGAAGCTGCTGCTTGTAGCCGACGAGGCGCTGGTCTGGCTGCAGGGGGCGGGTAGTAGTGTGGAGGTGGGGCGCTACCTGCAAAACGGCCAGTTGTTCTCCACAATTGCTTTGTCTGACGACGCTGTGGTTAGCGAAGAAGGCAGTGAATGGGAATTGGATGGTGTCCCGTTAAGGACGCTCGACCCGTGCGGTGTTTCCAACACGGTGCAAAGCGCGGGCGCGCGGGTCTCGGTTATCAGTGGGGTGGTTGCGGTAATAGCGCCGCGCGGGATGTGACGGGGAAACGTCCCTCTGTCACACCGTTTGCCCGTTTTTAGCTACGGGCGACCTTGCCGGCCTTCAGGCATTTGGTGCAGACGTTGGCCTTTTGGGCGCGGCCGTTTTGAACGACGGTCACTTTTTGCACGTTGGGCTTGTAAACGCGGTTG
>JAISMZ010000273.1 GCA_031276475.1 Coriobacteriales bacterium | reverse complement strand
GAATGGATGAGAACAATGGGCGAGAAGAACGTTACCGGATTTCCCAGCCGCGAGCAGGCGCTGAGCGATTTTTGGGAGGCGTGGCAGCCGGGCGGCGGCGAGGAGCTCGTCTCGCTCGATGCAGCTTGCGGGCGTATCAGCGCCCGGGCGCTGTACTCCTCCGTTGAGCTGCCGGTGGTGCGCTCCTCGGCCTGCGACGGCATTGCCGTTAAGAGCGCCGATTTTGCCAGCGGCCTGCCCGACACCAGCACCTGGCGGCGGGGCCGCGACTACATCCGCGCCGACACTGGCGACGATTTTGACGACGCTTTTGACGCCGTGATCATGATTGAGAAGGCCGCCATCCAGCCCGACGGCAGTGTGGTTTTGGATGAGGACGTCGCGGTGTCGGCAGGGACCAACGTCAATCCGAGGGGCTCAACCATCCGGCGAGGCGACCTGCTCGTCGAGGCCAGACAGCTGATCCGCCCCACCGACCTTGCCGCCCTGATCATGGGCGGGGTGGTGATGGTTCCCGTTTTGCGGCGTCCGCGCGTCGCTTTCATTCCCACCGGCAGCGAGCTGGTGCCGGCTGGCATTCGGCCCTGGCGCGGGCAGAACATCGACACAAACTCGCTGATGGTCAAGCACATGCTGCTCGAGATGGGAGCCGAGCCCCTCGTCTATCCCATCATCCCCGACAATCAGGAACTTCTGGCTGAGGTATTTGGCGAGGCCGTAGCGCACTGCGACATCGTCGTCATCAACGGCGGCTCCGCTGTGGGCGACGAGGACTTTAACGTGCGGATGATAGAGGAGCGCGGCCGCGTCATCCACCACTATATAGCCGCCGTTCCCGGACGTCCGATGATGTTGGCGGTTGCCGACGGCAAGCCCGTCATCGACCTGCCCGGTCCTACGCTTGCGGCCTATTACGGCAGCGACTGGTGCCTGCGCGCCGTTGTCGCCCGCTGGCTGGGTGTCGTTCCGCCCGCCCGCCCGACTGTGGAGGCCTACTTTGCCGAGGATGTTGGCAGCGTTGTGCATATGGCAAATCTCGCGCGCCTGAACGTCGTTGCCGACGGCAGGGGCGGGTACCTGGCCGAACCCTTCAACTTTAAAAAGGGCCAGCTCGCGCAGTGCCTGGCTTCCAACGCACAGCGCGTCTCTCCCATCGGCGAGGCCAGCATCGCTGCCGGCGAGCCCGTTGTTGTGGAGATGCTGCGTTGACAGCCGCTTTGGACTCCGTTGCCTTGGCCTGGATGATCAGGTTTGATAAGGTTGCTCTCAGACAGCTGAGAGCCAGCCTCGGCCACAGGGCACAAAGTAACGATTAATCAACGCTCTTGAGCAAAACTGAAATGCCCCTTGACGAAATACATTTAATCATATAAGTTTGATAAACTTGCTTCCGACAGAGGGCAGGTAATGACCCATAGCCTTGCAGACAAGGGTCAAAGGCAGTGTTCAATAACCGTTTTGGCAAACATCTGTTCTACGCGAGGAGCTGAGATGAAACACAAGAAGGTGAGGACGATGCCAGAGCTTGCTTCTGAGCGCCGCATTGTCCGAATGTGTAGTCAGCTAGCGCGCACTGAGCCCAATGGGTTATTAATCTAATCGCTTTAATCTAACCAATATTGCAGCATAAAAGCGATTCGCATTTTCTGCTCATTAAATCAGACCACCCCAAAGAGGGAAGGCAGGACACGGCCATGTCCCACCTTCCTTAAGCTTCTACGTTCATCAGGACTCTAATCAGTTACCTATAGAAAGGAGAAGCTTGCTAGTTATTATAGCAGGCAAATCAATATGAGTAAAATCAAAGTATCTCGAGTGGGTGAGCCGCAGGGCACGGGCGCGGGCGCACAGGCCGCCCTGCGGCTCACCACCAGACAGACCATCGCCCTCTTACTTGCCCTCCTGCTGGCTTTTCAGTTGATAGGCGCCACGGCGTTTGCCAATATCCAGGCCTTTGCCACCAGCCCAGATGAGATTGGCATTGAGGTTGACACGCCCGACAGCTCAACCGAAGCCGCGCCTTCTGAGCAGCCAGACGAGCCCATCCAGCCCCCGGCCTCTGACAGCACGTCAGTAGATAGCCTGGGCGGTGGGTTTACTGCACTGGCGGAGCCTCAGCCAATCACGCTGCCCCCAACAGCTCCGCAACCCTACCCCTGGAGCCACACCGCCGTGCAGACGACCGGCGACTTTTTTGCCGACACCTATAACGGCGTGGGCGCAAACAGCGTCTTTGAGGACGTTAACGTAGACAGACTGACAGACATCCTCAGCGCTGCCGGCGACTACTATATCGTTTTTGCTAATCCCTATACCGCTGCCGGGCAGGTAATCCTTGCCGACATCAACGCTCAGGCAAAGGCCGCGGGGATAACCAAAATTTATCACTTTAACCCGGTTGTGGATAACTTTCGCCTGGATATTACCTCAACGAATCCCGCAATCAGCGGTATTGCCAATGGGGGAGATTGGATCTCCGGGATCACCGGCGCTGTTGAGGGCGTAGATTTTGCCAACATCCCCCACACCATCGGTAATATCTGGACCTACATCAAGTCCTTCCTGCCGGTTTATTATGCCGCAAACAATACCGAGCAGGACGCGGCAACCAAGGCTATCTTTGATGGCTACACCTCAAAGCAGACCCTGCTGTTCCGTTTTCACAAGACCAACCACACCGATCTGCCCGTTGACGCAAGCATCGACGCGACCTATCTCTTTGGCGAGGCCGACGGTACGGTTAACTACAATCAGGCCAGCGAGGTCGCAAAGATAGCGCCGGTCTTTCAGGGCGGCACAGGCCCCGTTGCCAGCAGCACGCGCAGTGAGTATCAGTTCATCAAAAGAGGCTATGACGCCACGGGTGCCAACCCAGCTATCAGCGATGCAGATTTTGATAACGGTGCCAGCTTTACCGTTAATTCGGTGACTTTTGAAGAGGTCTTCAATATCCTCAACTCACCCGGCGAGCACAGCTTCTATTTTGCCGAGTTTGGTTGCGGAGACACCAAGGCTTTAATTGCAAAGGCGGCCTGGGCAGCAAGGGATAACGGCAGACCGCTCTACCTTATTGATGGTGCGTTTGGCGGTTCCATCCGTTATAAGACGGGCGCAGACATCGATGTGCTGAGCAAGGCGACCTCTAATGCCTGGCTGAACATTCGCCTTGGCAGCACTGTCCCAGTGCAAAAAGAGTTGAACTACATCTATGGCGAGTTGGCCAGTTACCTTGGCGATGGCTTCACTACCGAGAATTCTTACGCGAAAGCCTCAAATAATATCCAGTATTACCAGAATGGCGACATCGGAAACCCCGCCGCCTTGACCGACGGCCTTAGTGGAGTTGAAGGCACCACCAGGCCTCATGCGCCGCGCTTTCAATATCCTTTCCTGTTTACCTACAACAAGGCCTACGTTGAGCCGGTTACCTTAGACACAACGGCAATTCAGGTTACTAGAAACACTGAAGGCGAGATAACCAAGGTAAAAGAGTACATGAGCGGCATTGCCAAAAATGACCCCGGCTTCAAAGCCACAGGCGACGGCAGCCCCGGCGACGGCTATAAGCCCTACTACAACGCCACCAACGCGGCCTACCTCGCTACTCAAAGGGCAAACCAGGAACTCGTGCCCGACCCCGAGGTCACCACCATCGGCGTACCCACTATCACCAGTGACGACCCGGCCGGCCTGCCGGTAAACGGCGTAGCCCTGCATCCCAACCCCGGCACCTGGGCCCCTGAGCCAGAGAGCTTTAGCTACCAATGGTATTCCTTCCAAAATCCCATTGCCGGCGCAACTACGGACACCTATGTTCCAACCCTCGATGATTACTGCAACGAGATCAGCGTAAAGGTCACGGCGCACCGCCAGGGCTACCAGTCTGCCACGGCGCAGTCTGACTTTGTGCAGCCGGAGCCGGCAGAAGGCGGCGAGATTACCGGCGACGCCGAGCTCACCTTTCAGGGGCCAACCAAGGTTACCGTGGGAGAAGACGCCCAATATACGGTTGGTCTGGGCAATATCGCCGGCCCCGGCGCCTTTGTTGTAACCGTCTCGTCCAGCTCTGAGCTGGAACTGAAGAGCATTGCGGCAGCAGACGATGAATGGTTGGCTGCCATACTCAAGACAAATGACGACGGCTCCAAGCAGATCCTCTTTGCGCCGCTGGTCTCCGACCCTGACGCTACCATAACCACGGCAGCTCCCGCGCTGAAGTTGGTCTACACCGCCAAGACGGCTGGCTCCGCTACAGTTACCATTACAAAAGCCACCGCGGCAGTGATTACCGGATTTGAGAACGGCCTGCCGCTGGTTGAGTATGCGGGCATCACTTTGCCGCAGCCGGCAGCGGTTTCAACGACGGTAGAAGAAGCTGTAATCCCCTATGGCGAATTTGACTTTAATACCGACGGTGAGACCAACCTTTTGGACCTGGTCTTTGCCAAGGCCTTCTATGGCGCCTCTGCCACAGCTGGCGGAGAGTCCTGGACAATTGCGTCTGGGCTCGGGATTGACGTCAACAATGACGGCGAGATTACCGTAGCCGACCTGATCGTCATCATCAACAATATCTACGGCGCCTAAAAAATAGATTAAGGAGCAGATAACGATGGAGACAACAAAGAACCACGCTGTGCCCAACACCTTGCGTAAGGTAGCACTGGCGTTTGCCATGGCCTTATCAGTGGTTTTTACGCTGCTGACATCGGTTACTGCTGATGCTGTAGAGATTGACGAAGGAGTGACCGAAGTCAAGATACCGATCGTTTTGATAGCGGGTAATCAGGCACTGGCCGGTGCCGAGTTGGAGTTCTCGGCTTCTGAGGGACTCGAGTTCATTCGCTACGATCCAGCAGAAGGCATTGAGAACCCGGTTGTTAACGCAACGGACGGCAATCAGCGTGTTGGCTTCTTCTCTCTTGACAACAAATACGTTCCGGTAAATCAACGGCTGAGCTTTGGCGACCTGGTGTTTAGCTATGCCGGAGCTCAGCCTCAGAGCATTACCGTTTCAGAAATATCATTGCATGCCAAAACGGGCACCGGTGCCGAGACGGTCGTTGATACCCGCAAAACGACCAACGACGTCGCAATTCCGGTGACACGCCTGGCCGCCGCCAGCGATAACGGCGAAAACAAGCTCGGCAGCCAGGCTGCTGCTGGCTCCGGCAACGCTGGTGCTGCCGCGCAGACCGGTGCCGGCACTGCTGGTGCTGCTACGCGGACCGGCGCTGGCGTTGCAGGCCAGACAGAGGTTGTTGAGTTAGCTACGGACGATGACACAGGGGCGCCAGCTGCATTGCGGGCGCCCCGCCCTTCTTCTGCTGACGCTCAGATTCCCGACGCCGAAACACCTTTGGCAGCGGGCGAATCGGCAGCGTCCGAAGCATCGGCAGGTATTACGCAGCCGCAGGCTTTGCTGGGAGTGCTGCTGATCACCGTGGTCATAGCGGCCGGCACACTCTATTACGTATTCTTCTACAGAAAGAAACAGCGCGCTGGCAAAGCCGGCAGTTATGGCCAGGTGATTTAAGCATGAGAACTAAAACGCTGCATTCAGAAAAACACCAGGTTGCCTGTCGGCGATTCTGCGGGGAGAAACCCTTCAGGATTCTGCTTGCGATTTTGGTGCTCTCGCATCTTTTGAGCGTGCCAATATTCACCAGCAAGTTGGCTGTTGCCGCCCCCGTCGCCGCCCCTGCTGACGCCTCTGACGCCCCCGCCGCTGACGCTTCCGCCGACGCCCCCGCCGCTGACGCCCCCGCCGAGGCTGCTGTTCCCGACGCCCCCGACGTCCCCGCCGAGGTCGCTGAGATCGGTATAGAAGTTGCCGAGGGCCAATTGGCCGCAGCGAGTTCACAAGAGTTCACCACCATCGGCGTGCCCACCATCACCAGTGACGACCCAGCCGGCCTGCCGGTAATCGGCGTAGCCCTGCATGCCAATCCCGGCATCTGGGCCCCTGTGCCAGAGAGCTTTAGCTATCAATGGTATTCCTTCCAAAATCCCATTGATGGCGCAACCGCGGCCAGCTATGTTCCGACCTACGACGATTATTGCAACGAGATCAGCGTAAAAGTTACGGCGTACCGCCAAGGCTACCAGTCCGCTACGGCGCAGTCTGCCTTTGTGCAGCCGGAACCAGCAGGAGGTGACGACGGCGGCGGCGAGGACGGTGAGGATGACGAGCCCGACGAGGAGGACAGCAACGGTTTTCGCGCCGACTCATTTCCGTGGGCGGCTGGTGTCACCACCGGCAACTACATCAAGGACAGCTACAGCGCAATCACAACCAACCACGTCTTTGAATCGGTTACCCAGGAGCGGTTGCTCGACATATTGAGCAGTGCCGGCAACTATTACCTGGTCTTTGCCGGCCCCAGTCGGGAAACCTCGCAAAAGATACTCGGTCTTATCAACGAGCAGGCCCAAAGTGCGGGTATCACCAAAATCTATCACTTTGACCCGCTGATTGATGGCTATCAGGTAGACATCACCAAAGCGGGCAGTCCTTATAAAACCACCGAATCAGTTCATGCCCTCTGGACGCGGATCACCGATCTTTTGCCGACGGGCGAACCGATAGCCAGCTACGACTTGCTGGACACCTTACTCTTTCGCTACAGCGCAAGTTCTGCCGCCCTGGGAACGCGCGGCACTATCGCTGCCTCATATAGCCTTACTCCTGCCCGGGCTGGTAGTTTTACAGCAACCGCTGAGAAGGCCCAGATTGCTTCAGTTTTTAAGAACGGTAACGCAACGGTAGCGTCCAGCGTGCGTACCAGCCTGCAATTCTTCAACCGTGTTTATAACGCCTCTGCCAGTTTGGTTAATTCCAGGCTACCGAGCGCTGAATACAAGGTGGACGCTTCGGCCGTAACGCTTTTTGACGGCCTGACTGAGGCGAATTTCAAGTTGCGTCAGATAAACTTCGCGGAACTACAAAACCTCTATAAAAGTCCCAGTGAACACATCATCTTATATGGAGCGAGCTGGTGTCATAACACACAGGCGATCATCGGCGCCATTGCCGCTCAGGCTGCGGCAAACTCAGATGTTGGCACCGTGTATGTTTATGACACCACGCTCGGCAATCAGATAAGGTTTGGGACCGGCTCAAACGTTAACACCGCATCCGCCTATTCCAGCACGTTTAACAGCCGCAACAACTCTGTGGCCGGTCCTGCGGGAAACAATAATGTCAGCTATATCTACGGTGAGGCGGTTCGTCCACTGGGCACTTTTCTCTCGGAGAATAACACCAACCGAACCAATTCGGTGCAGTTTTACCCCAATGGCGATCTGAGCGGCGCTACTTTGGCGACCTCGGTCGCGCCGTGGAACGCCACCAGCTCAACCGCGGCGTCTACGATTAACGCGATCCGACTGCAACTGCCGTTTCTGGTGGCGTATAACAAAGACGCCAACTCCAGCAACAAGGCCGTGCGCCAGTGGTTGCACAAGCAGACGAGCCCAGCCAATGAAGGCAAGTATCTGGAGTACATGCTCGAGCTGGCCTGGGTGCGGGCGGGACAGGCCACATCGGCTGCCGACGCGGCAGCAAAGGGGGTAGTCGCTGCATACCAGAGCACGATAATTTTTAAGAACAGCGGCATCAGCAACGACCGGGGTCTAACCGTTGCCCAGGCAGGGGCGGAGGCCATAGCGCAGGTTGAGCATGTTGTGGGAGAAGGCGATAATACGACTGACGTTCAGCCACCCGATGAGACGCCAGAGACGGACGAGCCCCAAAAAGGAACTCTCATCCCCGCCGCCGCAACTGCAACACCGGCAGCTGCGCCGGCAGCCAAAGCGCCAGTCACGCCCTATTATCTTGCGCCCGGCAGCGGTGCTGGTACCGCGGCGTCCAGACCGTCTGCCGCCGGCCGTGCGACTCCCCTGGAGCTGCTGGGCGGCGCCAAGGCAGCAACTGCTGAGTTCCTGCCGGCCCTCAGCGTCATCCCCGAGGCGGCAACCCCGCTCGGCGATTCTACAGACGTGCCAGCAACCAAAGACGAGGATGCAGGGGTTCCTCTGGCGGCAGCAGCGGTGCTGGCGGCGCTGGCGGTCTTTGCCGTCATCGGTGTATCCACCGGCTTTATTCCTGTCCCTAAAAGCCCCGTGTCACCCCAATAAGAAGGAAGGGATCAGCGTGGATTTTGATAGTATCTCGGCCAGCGCATTATTGGCGGTTCTGGCGCTATTCGTTTTGATATTCCTCTTCAGAACCAAACTGAAGATCGGCTTTACCAAGGTCGTTCTCGGTTCAATGGTGGCGGGAATCGGCATCGGGCTGCTCTTTAGCGGGCATGTTGAGTGGATCAGGCCGATCGGCACGATCTATATTTCGGTTCTAACCGCAATAGTCGCGCCGCTGATAATCGTCTCGATCCTCAGCAGTGTGACCTCGCTGGCGTCGTTGGCAAAGCTGAAAGGTATCGGTCTGCGTTCGGTTTTCTGGCTGCTGGTTACCACCGCGCTCTCGATAGTCCTGGCCCTGGCCTTTGGCCTGATGTTCAGTCTGGGCACCGGTGGCGAAGTGGCAGCGGAGGGCTTTAATACAGCTATCTACGAAAACAATATTGTGCCGATCACCAAGGTCATAACCGACCTCTTTCCCAGTAACATCGTTAACGACATCGGTCAGGGGCATATCATCCCGATGATCCTGTTTACCGTTTTGATCGCCGTATCATATGTTCTTGTCGCAAATAAAGATGCACAGAAGGTCGCGCCCTTCAAGGCTGTTGTTGAGTCCTTTAAGGCAATCATCTTCAAGGCGGTGGGTTTTATCATCGAGTTGACGCCCTATGCGGTGGTCGGCCTGGTGTCGGTCAGCATCGGTACCAAGTTCAGCAGCGACCTGCTGTGGTCGCTGAGCCTGATGCTGCTCGTTTCTTTTGTGGTCTTTGCGCTGGACATCTGGCTTGTCGGCGGCGTTCTTGTCAGGGTTTTTGCCGACCTTAACCCAATCAGGTTCTTTAAGAAGATCATCCCGGCGCAGATAGTGGCCTTCTCCACCCAGGCCAGCGCGGGAACACTGCCGGTAACAACCAGGGTGCTGCGAGAAGAGATTGGCGTTGGTGACGAGGTGGCCGACTTTACGGCGCCATTGGGCACGACCATCGGTATGCCGGGCTGCGCCGGTATCTGGCCGATGCTGACCGCAATTTATGGGATCAATGCCCTGGGCATCAGCTATGGGCCCGTCGACTACGTCATCTTATCTCTGGTCTGCCTTTTTGTCTCCCTGGGTACCGCCGGTGTTCCGGGGACCGCAACCATTACCACCACCACCGTTTTGGCGGCAGCCGGTCTGCCGCTGGAGATACTGGTAATCACCATCCCAATCGCCGCGATTGCCGACACCGGTCGTACGGCCACCAACGTCAGCGCGGCGATGATTGCCAGCGCCATTGTCGCTCGTCAGGAAGATGATTTGGATGAGACAATATTCAATAAAGACAATCACTCGCATGGTGAACTTACAGGAGGTATCCAACATGACAATATCAGTAGCAGAAAAGCCCCGGTTTTTCAGAGTGCAGAAAGCTCTGGCGCTGCTTGTGGTGCTGGCGTTGGTCTTAGTGAGCTTTAATCTGCCTTCGCAAGCCTACGCTTTTAATGGCTATCTTGAAGACTGCGACTTTGACGGCTACGATGACGAGACGCACGAGCCGGTGCCGTGGTATGGCTTTGATGCCACCAAAGGCGATACGGTTCCCAGCGACTGGGACGGGGCGCCTGGTTCGTATGCGCACAAGACGCCTCCAGCAACGCCTGCGCCAGCGCCTGCGCCAGCGCCGCCTGATACCTCCAACGCCCCAGCAGCGCAGGCGCCTCAGGCTCCAGCGGCCAGCGTTGCCCCTCAAGCCCCAGCAGAGAATTCGGTTAATCCCGGTGACTCCGGTAACGGCGCGGGAGCCAATGCGGCGGCGGGAACAAACAACACGGGCAATGCAGGCGGTACGGGCGATGCGAGCACTACAGACGACGCAGGCAGTGCGGATACAGGGGAATCTCGCGAGGCGACGATTGTCGACTCAGCCACCCCATTGGCCGGGCTGGCGCCTGCGGTGGCGGCGATTGTTGGCATAAAGGGAACGCTGGAAGTCACGCCACAAAAGGGCAATGCCTATTTGCCTGGGGCCACAATTGTCATTAAGGGAGCCAGTTTTGCCGGCAACGTTAAGGATCTGCAACTGACCATCAGTTCTGATAATCCGCAGCTGCTGGGCAATGTGACCTCCTCTCTCGACGGCACGTTTGAGGCCACCGTGGTGTTGCCGGACGACCTTCAGCCAGGCAAGCACGATATCATAGTGCGCTACCAGGACGCGCCAATTGTCAAGCGCACCATCGATGTTGTTGATAGCGCGGAGCCCGCGTCTGCCAGTATCGACCCTATCGTCGGAGTTGCCATTTTTGCGGCATTGCTGATTATTGCCGCCGGAGTTTTACTGGGTTGGGCTGCCACCAGAAAAAAACGTGCAGCCGCGCGACAGGTTTGATCAGCGGGAGCGCCTGAACCGCTCCCGCTTGATCTTTGGCTCTCCGCCCCGCCTGGCGGCCGTCACTGTTCGCCCGTCCGTCGTCAAAAATCCAGTCGCCGGCCCCTGGTGCCCAGTGGGGAACGCGGGCTGTTGCCGGGTGGACAGTCAGCCGACATTCAGCACCGGATAAGGGGCTGATAAGGGACGAGAGGGTAACGTCCGAAGAAATCCTTTGACAGAAGCCGCCAAAAGGCGTATCATGTCCCTTTGTAATATCCGATACCGACCAAGTTGACTGTAGTAGGGGGACGTCGGTGCGTCATTTGACCCCCTCGGCAGCAACACTTTAAAAAGCCATATCGTTGGACGGCACATCATGGCCCCATCCTAGAGTCGCCCCCCCACTCGTCCGGGTAGGCCGGTGGGGATGTCCC